>NZ_DBPF01000008.1:0-4916 GCF_002299355.1 Catenibacterium sp. UBA627 | reverse complement strand
AGGACAACAATAACCCCTTTAAATAACTGCATAGTACGCATGTTTGTCTTGAACATCATGATACCATAGTATAATAAAACCCATACTGCCAATAAATCAATAGCTGATTTTGTAAACTTCCATATTATTGGTAATTCCGACGTAATAATATTTATCATAACATCAACCTCACTTACAAATATTATAGCAGTTTTAAGAATTAATGAAAATAAACATTGATAGGTTACACTTATAGATATTTGTAAAGTAAGCCTTTTCAAAACGTATAAAAGGGTGTAAAATACGTGACTAGGAGGCAGATTATGAATAACAAAATTATCATTGAAACTTCAGCTAGACATATTCACTTAAGTCAGGCTGATTTAGAAACATTATTTGGTAAAGGTTACGAACTAACAAAGAAAAAGGATCTTTCTCAGCCAGGTCAGTTTGCATGTGCTGAAAAGGTAAAGGTTGTAGGAACTAGAGGCGAAAAAGCTATGTCTGTTCTTGGACCTGTTAGAGACCATACTCAGATTGAATTAGCTCTTACTGATGCCAGATCATTAGGTTTAGAAGCACCTGTTAGAGGTTCTGGAGACATTGCTGGTAGTGGAGCTTGTAAATTAGTTGGACCTAAAGGTGAAGTTGAATTAACTGAAGGCGTTATTGCTGCAAAACGTCATATCCATTTTTCTCCAGAAGATGCTGAAGCAATGGGTATTAAGGACCGTCAGATTGTAAAAGTAGAAGTTGAAACAAATGGTCGTTCATTAATCTTTGGTGATGTTATGTGCCGTGTTAAAGATACTTATGCTACTTTCATGCATATCGATACAGATGAATCAAATGCTGCTGGTGGACCTAAAGAAGGTACAATTATTGTTGATTAATTTTAAAGGAGAAGCAGGTCGCTTCTCCTTTTTATTTTACTTTGATTGCATAATCTTCAATTCTTTTGATCTTCTGTGAGAATAATTCTATTTCATGATTATCGAAGTTCTCAAAGATATTAACATGATGCTCTTTTGGAATGACTGGACGATTCTTATTCATGACTGCAAGAACCATCTTCTCCTGAATACTTAAATCAGGATAATAGATTGCACCGCCAAGTCCTGCCATTGTCGTTACATTCTTTAATATAGAATAATCAAACTCTTTAGTAATATAACTCATGAATTCAGTATGGAAAAGAGCTGTAATATAAATAGAATAATGCTTCTTAATAAGTAATCCCTGATTCTTCTTGATAAAATCCACCATCTTTGGATCAAGTGCCCCATAATAAACAGGAACTCCTAAAACAATCGTATCTGTCTTCTCTAAGACAGCCATATCTAATTCATCTAAGTTCATCAACGTGCATGTATGATCAAGATATGTATTGATAACACGTGCTATTTTAGCTGTTGCTCCATGCTTTGATGTATAGAGTATTGTAATCATCCTCATCACTCCCTTTTATCTAATTCTAAACTAAATAATCAAAATAAAAAAGTGCCGAAGCACTTTTTTATTATTATTTATTCACTGCATCCTTAAGTGTAGAACTTGCTTTAAAAGCAGGAACTTTACTTGCTGGAATTTCGATAGTTTCACGAGTTCTAGGATTAATACCTGTTCTCGCTTTTCTTTCTCTTACTTCAAAAGTTCCAAGACCTTTTAAAGCCACTTTATCGCCTTCAACAAGAGCTCCAGATACTGCATCAACTAAAGCATTAATAGCACGTTCTGCATCAGCTTTAGTTAAAGATGCTCCTTCAGCAACTTTTTCTACTAATTCATTTTTCTTCATGAATAGATACTTCCTTTCTTTTCAACTTGTTCCATTATACCATTTTGTTGGTACTACGTATACAGTTATAATAAATATTGATTATAGAGTAAACCGTAACGCAAATATACAACATTAAAAAATGAAACTGTATCAATAAAACCAGAAATAGAAGACTGCGTATAATCACTCTCTTCACCATTTAAATGGTAATAGTAGTCTACTTCAGGATTTGTATAATCCTTATTCATAGTCACAATCAAAATACGCGCCTTCTGTTTTTTAACACGTGTAACCAATGAATCAATCAATTCTCTTCTTGCACGTACTGTCACAATAATAACCAGATCATTTTCTTCAATCAGATCAAGTTTTTGAACTTCATCTCCTCTATTTGCAAAAGCATAGAGAAACTTTTCAAGTTTCAGCATCTTTAACTGAAAATCCTGACAGGCAATACGTGAGAACTGATAACCAATCATAAATACGTGAGGAGCATCATGAATAAGTTCGCAGATTTTATCGACATCATTGATATCTAGCTGCTGCTGTCCTAATTCCAATGATTTCTTTGTATCATCATAGACTTTATCTACAAGATATTGCGGATTCTTTTTGATCTTAAAATCGTCATCAAAAGAGAAATGAATTTCATCATGTGCTATTTCTAAAGCAATCGCCATTTCTTTTTTGAATGTTGCAAAGTTACGACAATTTAAATCCTTGCAGAATCTTGAGATTGTTGCTGGAGATGTATAACAAAGCTCTGCAAGATCATTAATTGAAATACTAGGAATCTGTTCAAGATGTGTAAGTATTGTTTTCGCAATACTGTAATACATATCCTGCCCAGATGAAAAGTTCACATATGTCATGAGAAGATATAGAATATCTGTCTCATTATAATCTCTAAATGGCTGATCCATAACTATTCCTTTCCTTTCAAATAATCCTGACGGCCTATTTCATAAAGATCATGTCCTTCACTATCAATTACAACAGTAAGTGGTAGATCTTCTACAACGAGACGACGTACCGCTTCAGGCCCGAGGTCTTCATAGGCAATCACTTCACATGATTTAATACAAGAGGCTATAATCGCTCCTGCACCCCCAATAGCACCAAAATAAACACCTTTGTATTTTTTCATTGCTTCTTTTACGTCGTTATTTCTTCTTCCTTTACCAATCATCCCTCTTAATCCCTGTGCTAACATGGTAGGAGAATAAGCATCCATACGATAAGACGTTGTAGGTCCACAGCTACCAATAATATGACCAGGCTTTGTAGGTGTAGGACCTACAAAATAAATCACCTGATCATAAGGATCAAAAGGAAGTGGTTCATTATTTTTTAATGCTTCTACAAAACGCTTATGCGCCGCATCACGTCCTGTATAAATAGTACCGCTTAATAATACTTGATCACCAACATGGAGTGATTCCACTTTTTCAATAGTAAGAGGTGTTTCTAATTTAATCATAATGTCGCCTCCTGATGACGTGATACATGACAACAGATAGCCACAGCGCAAGGTAAACCTGCAATATGAGTAGGACAAGTTTCTACATGTAAGGCAAGTGCTGTTGTCTTACCACCAAATCCTGCAGGACCAATACCAGTCGCATTCACCTTTTCCAACATTTCTTCTTCTAACGCACGATAACGAGGATCCGGATGATGTTCTTCTATCTTCTTGATCATCGCCTTCTTTGCAAGATAAGTGACATGATCAAATGTACCACCAATACCTACACCAATCACAATAGGAGGACATGGGTTAGGACCTGCATCTTCTACAACCTTGAGAATAAAGTCCTTTACACCTTCAATGCCATCACTTGGTTTAAGCATCTTCACCTGGCACATATTTTCACTGCCAAATCCTTTAGGTGCTACCGTAATCTTTAACTTATCTCCAGGCACAATATCATAATGAATAATTGCTGGTGTATTATCTTTTGTATTAATACGGTCAAAGACAGGATCATCCACCACACTCTTTCTTAAGTATCCTTCAGTATATCCCTGTCTGACACCTTCATTGATTGCTTCTGTAAGGTTACCTTCTACATAAACTTCCTGACCTATTTCTACAAAGATACAGGCCATTCCTGTATCCTGGCAGATTGGTTCCTGGTTATTAGCAGCAATATCCGCATTTTCCTTTAATATTTCTAATGTATGTTTAGAAACAGGAGAATCTTCTGTAGAGATAGCTTCTAATAAACGGTTATAGACATCTGTAGGAAGATGACAGGCACCTTTAATACATAACTCTTTAATTGTTTCTGTAATTATTTCTGATTTAATTATTCTCATATAACCACCTATACCAATTTCTTCTTCATTGACTTGAGATCTGGGCAGAATAAACTATAGTAACGTAAACTCATTAATTGTACAGCCGTTAAAAGTGCATGCTTAGTTGTCTTATTTTCAAGAGAACCACCGACTAATACCTTATATTCCACAGGAATACCTAGATTGTCTTCATGAGTAGAAGTAATCCATACAATATGACATTTAGATTTATGAAGATACTGTAAGACCTTATGTCCCACGTGTTCAAAATTACCATTCAACGAAATAACAATCGCAACAGAATCTTCAGTCATCTGTTTTGCACATTCTAACTGTCTTTCTGAATCCATATACGCAATAGTAAACTTCTCTAACATCAATAGATCCGTCTGTAGTAATATTGCAGCACTTGTCGAGAACTGCGTTCCAAAGAAAGCGACTTCTTCATGATCATGAATTAAATGAAGCACTTCATCCAATATTTTCCAATCAAGGATTTTTGAAATCTCTTGAGTAGATTCAATAATCTGCTGAGCAAACTCTTCTGTAGCCTTCTCTGGTGAATGTGCCATACACTCCAAATCAATATTAATCAAATTATTGAATTTCTTATTATTAGAATGAAAACTATTGCATTCCTGTTTTAAATGCGCAAAGTTTTCATAGCCTAAAGCACGACAGAAACGTGAAATGGTTGCAGGAGAGACAAAACATTCTTCTGCAAGTTCACTAATACGCATATCGGGGATACGATAAAAATTATTAGCCATAAATAAAGCTATAAAATAGTTTGTATCTGTTTCACTAGCTGTATCTAGATAGATCATCAGGCGATAAAATAAATTTTTCATATTTT
>NZ_DBPF01000053.1:0-2764 GCF_002299355.1 Catenibacterium sp. UBA627 | reverse complement strand
CTACCAGACTGCTCCATCCCGCGATATGTAATTTGGTGGACCCTGCTGGACTCGAACCAGCGACCAACCGGTTATGAGCCGGTGGCTCTAACCAACTGAGCTAAGGGTCCTCATCTATCAGAGTATTTTTAATCAAATGGTAGCGGGAGAGGGATTTGAACCCCCGACACTCCGGGTATGAACCGAATGCTCTAGCCAACTGAGCTATCCCGCCATGTATATGATTAATTAAATTGGTGGAGCCTAGGAGGATCGAACTCCTGACCTCCTGCGTGCAAAGCAGGCGCTCTCCCAGCTGAGCTAAGGCCCCATTTCAAATGGTCGGGAAGACAGGATTTGAACCTGCGACCCCCTGGTCCCAAACCAGGTGCACTACCAAGCTGTGCTACTTCCCGTTAGATGGCGCGCCAGACAGGAATTGAACCCGTAACCCCTTGTTCCGTAGACAAGTACTCTATCCAGTTGAGCTACTGGCGCGTTTGTGATGCTTAATTATTTTGTCAAATCATCATGTCTTTGTCAAGACTTATTTTCATTTCTAAGTCCTAATAAAAACTCAGTACACTGAGTTAATAAATAGATGGTGCCCTGGGCCGGAATCGAACCGGCACGGAGTTTGAAGTCCGCAGGATTTTAAGTCCTGTGCGTCTACCAGTTTCGCCACCAGGGCACTTCGCAATCGAGATTGCTTGTATAATATACAATGAATCCAAAGGTTTTGCAACCCTTTTTTTAAACTATTTTTTAAGTTTATAAAATATGCACTATATATCAATGTTTTTTTAGTTAACTTTTTTTAGTAAATCTTAATAGAATCTTCAGATTCATAGATATACTCTGAATATTCCCCTTCAAAAACTTCCAAATGTTCAAAAAAATGATTCACTAAATGGATATTTTTCATCTCTTCTTTGGTAAACCACCCTACTTCACCTTCATTACTGCCTCTTAAATCACCACTAAATTTAGTTGCTGAAAATAAAAATACAATATATCTACCCGATTTTACCCAGAATTGTTTTACTCCTACTAAACGAGGATTCTTCATAATTAAACCTGTTTCTTCTTTTACTTCTCTTATTGCAGATTGTACAATTGATTCTCCAGGTTCTATATGTCCTCCAGGGAATGTATAACCATGCCAATCTTTCTTAACTCTATTCTGCAGTAAATACTTATCTCCATCTTTAATCATGCAGAGATTAGTTAATTCAACCATTTCAGTTCTCATCGTTATTTCTCCTCGTATATCGCTTCTCTAAGCTGCAAAACACATTATATACAAACAGTTGTCATATATATACAAAACTGCCTCAAAACACTTATTTATGCATATTATAAAAGAGATGTACTAAAACTATCCCTATGTGTAAAAACCAGCAATATTGCACATGTCATTCTTATACCAGATGCATATTGAGACATTGTCGTTAGATATAATGTATCATGAGGAACAGATCCAATATATTTCTCCTACTAAACTTGCAAGTAAGCATGTCACTACTAACAAGCTTATTTTTAATAATAATCAATCTTCTATCTCTACCCTCTTTTTTAATTATACTTATCTACATATTATTTTCATATCGAAAACTATTAAATATATGCAAGATAAAAAGAACGTACATTTACGTTCGTCCTTATGTCAAAACAGGTTTCTGAATTCATTATATCCTATAATACTTCTTTTACTATAATTCTTGATACAAACCAATGAAGAATAATACAGAATAACAATGTAAAGACAACACCAAATATATTCTGGATTAATCTTAAGCTTACTGCACCCTTTAATCCATATAGTTCTGTCGCAATAGCTAATGCACCAAATGTATTAAAGACAGCCTGCCCGCTATATTTTGTAGAAAACCCTACACCGATGCCACCAATGACACCGATAAATGCATAGATTGGTGAAGGAAGCAAGAAATATAATACTGTAAAAACATAGAACACCCGCAATATTTCCAATAATTCTTTTACGTACTCTATATTGCATATCGTCCATAAGTGGTAAGATCACAGACATTGCGGCAATACCAGCCCACATAGCATAAAGTTCAGCTTTACATATTACAACCGGCACACAGATAATCTGACATAGCTGCTATTTTGTTCTAGTAGAAGAAAGATCAAATTCTTGTAATAAATGCATTACATGCTTATTATAAGTTCTATGCTTATGGTTTCGATAGAATACGATACAGATAAGAACTTCACCTACAGCCATTCCAGAAAGTCTCATCAAATAACTCTTTCCAGATACGTCATAACCATATAATAATAAATATCCTAGAACAAGCGTTGATTGATTGAACATAGATGGATTATGACATCCTAGGAATACTAATAGAGCTAATGCAGCAATATTTACCAGCATTCCTACGACTGGTGGGAGTTTAATAGCCAGGTGTGAACACACAGTCATATTAATGAAATATAACGCAAGAGCACTGTAAGTTGTCCTGCATGAATTTCAAAGTGCGCCTGTATAGATGCCATAATACATAAGAGAACAACCACTCCAACAATACTATTCTCATTCCAAAATAAAATACTAAATAATGTTATAAAGAGAAAGCAGAATGCCACTGTGATTGCAATTTTAAAAAGATAAACTGCTATGTGATATAGTTTCTCTTTTGTGGTTTGACTGTTTCTAATTAACTCTTTAGAGCTTTTCTGATTCAATTGTAATTCTTTATAAAATATCATGAAATACCTCCTTAATCAGAATATAAAAAAAACTCAGGATTTCTCCTGA
>NZ_DBPF01000155.1:0-8785 GCF_002299355.1 Catenibacterium sp. UBA627 | reverse complement strand
TATGTGTATTTGGATTCATGTTTGGCTGGATTCATGCGGGATATTCTATTTTATTCCAATTCCTCTCAACTAAAACGATTGATACATTCTATAAGCGATATAAACGCGTGACTTTAGAAATCACTACAATTCATCCTGAAGAATTACGTCAGGCTTATATTGCACAATATCGTCATGGTTTGACTATGCTTCATGGTGAAGGCGGCTATAGTGGTCATCCTCTCACTATGATTCATACTGTCGTGTCAAGCTATGAAGTACAGGATATTGTTGATCTCATGAAGAGTATTGATCCTCATGTCATCATCAATATATTACCAACAGAAAACTTTGTCGGTGGATTCTATCAAAAACCTCTCGATTAACAGGCTTCGGCCTGTTTTTTTGCATGAAAAAACCTCTCAAATAGAGAGGTTAAATGCTTAATTCTTCTATACTACAAGTGTTTTCTTCTTTGAAGTATTCTTCTGTTTCTGCAATGACTTCTTTTCTAAGTCCAATCAAACCGATGAGGTTAGGGATTGCCATGCAGCCATTCACGATATCTGCAAGAATAAAGATAAACTGTAATGACATAAATGGACCAATCGCAATAAGAATAATGAAGATGATCTTATAAATCTTGATAGAACGAATACCTGCAAGATAATACATGCATCTTTCACCGTAGTAGTTCCATCCAATAATTGTAGTAAACGCAAAGAAGATTAATCCAATATTTACAATATATTCACCAATAAATGGAATAATGAGTCCTCTATTAAAGGCAAGTGAAGTAACTGCAGCTCCTTCTAAGCCACTTGTATTTGCACCAGTGATTAGAATTGCAAGACCAGTCATTGTACAAATGACCATTGTATCAATAAAAGTACCTGTCATGGATACAAGTCCCTGTTCTACACATGAATCAGTCTGTGCAGCAGCTGCGGCAATAGGAGCACTTCCTAAACCACTTTCGTTTGAGAAGATTCCTCTACTAATACCCATCTTCATCGCAACACCCATTCCCGCACCAAAGACTGCTTTAATATCAAAAGCTGAGGTAAGTACTATCTTTAATACATAAGGAATCATTGGAAGATGTGTTACTAGGATAAGTACAACACCACCAATATAAAATACGCACATAAATGGAATCACTTTTTCAGCGACTGCCGCAATTCTATGAATACCACCAATTGTGATAAAACCAACAAGAAGAGTAAGAATAATCGCACTGATCCAATAAGGAACGTGGAAAGAAAGATGCAATGCATCGGAAATAGATCTTACCTGAGTGAATGTGCCAATACCTAAATAAGCAACAGCTACACCAAAGAATGCAAATAGACTTGCGAGAAACTTATTGTGTAAACCTTTTTCAATATAGTACATCGGTCCACCAGCTATTTGTCCGTTTTCATCCTTTGTACGATACTTGATAGCGAGAACACCTTCAGCATATTTAGTAGCCATTCCAAAGAAAGCAGAAATCCACATCCAGAATAATGCGCCAGGACCACCTGCAGAAATCGCAGTCGCTACCCCTACAATATTACCTGTTCCAATCGTAGAACTTAAGGCAGTACATAAAGCCTGGAAACTAGATACATCGCCTTCCTGATTTTCATTCTTCTTGAAAATCAAAGAGAAAGCCTTCTTTAATCTTACAAACTGAATAAACTTTAAATGAGTAGTAAAATAAATACCTGTTCCAAGTAGTAACAGAATAAGGGGCATACCCCATACGAGATTGTTGACTTGTGTCAAAAATTTGGTCATAAAAAAACTCCTTCTAATAAATTAGACGGAATTAATAGTGAAAAGTATAAGTCACTGTCCTTTTACCTGAGAGTGTTACTCCTTCGGTGCTCATTATGAGTCTCTCCAGTGATTCGTCCAATAGCGATCCTTTTACCTGAAATCTTCCATCCTTCGGTGTTCTTACAAAGAATCTCTTTCGCTACTATCATCCGTTCTTTTACAAGAAAACATTATAAACAGAGATTATTATAAATTCAATGTTTTTTTATTTTAAAAGCTTTTGTATAATAAGAAAAAAGGGGAATAAATTTATGAATATCGTATGTTATGGGGATTCTAATACTTATGGATTTAACCCTCTTGATGGGGGACGTTATGAAATAAACTGGGTGGATATAGTGAGAGAGAATTATAAGGATGATTTTGTCGTCAATGCAGGACTCAATGGAAGACTTGCTGAACCAAGACAATTCTTATATGATGTCACTTTACGACAATATGCACCGATTGGTTTATTGATTATTATGCTAGGAACAAATAATGTGGATCATTTAGAACCTATAGACCATATCAAAGTAGGACTTCATGTGATGTTAAGACGTGCCCTGTCTAAAGCCGAACATATATTACTTCTTGCACCACCTTATCTACGTAATGATGAAGAAAGATATCAAAGGAGCAAAGAACTCAATAAGAAGTTAAAAGTACTTGCAGATAGCTTTCATGCAGATTTTATTGATGTAGAAGATGTGATTACAGAACTTTCATTTGATGGTATCCATCTTACACAAAAGGGACATGAACAGTTAGGAAAAACAATTGTAGACTATATGAAGAAATCCTTATAATGGATTTTTTTGTATGCTCAAAGGTGCTATACTTCAACACTGGGGGGATTACGATATGACAAAGAATATGACAGAAGGACATCCATTAAAACTCATTATGATGTTCGCATTGCCTTTATTATTAGGAAATATATTCCAGCAAACTTATAATATTGTGGATACTGCAATAGTAGGTCAGACACTAGGCGCCAATGCACTTGCGGCAGTAGGCTCTACTACTAGTGTACAGTTTTTAGTATTGGGATTTTGTATTGGTATATGCTGTGGATTCGGTATACCTATTGCGCAGTCATTTGGTGGAAATAACTTATCTAAGATGCGTGATTTTATCTATCATAGCATTGTATTGACTATTATTATCGGTACTTTATTAACTGTAGGATGCTGTTTATTATGTATGACAATTATTCATATATTACAGATACCAGCTGAGATTGCATCACGTTCCTATATATATTTATTAATTATATTCATAGGATTACCATGTACATTACTCTATAATCTGTGTTCAAGTATATTACGTGCTGTAGGGGATAGCCGTACACCATTCTTATTTCTTGCTTTTTCTGCTTGTCTCAATATTGTGTTAGATTTATTTTGTATTATTATTTTAAAACTCGATGTCGCAGGGGCTGCATTTGCGACTATCGTATCGCAAGGTATCAGTGGCATATTATGTCTTATACTCATTAAGAAACGTTTCACAGTATTACATCTGGAAAAAGAAAATAAAGTAATGAAGTCTTCCATCGTTAAGAATTTACTTGGTATGGGACTTCCAATGGGATTACAGTACTCTATTACTGCGATTGGATCTATGGTCATGCAGGGAGCCAATAACTCTTTAGGCGCAACTTATATGTCTGCCTTTGCGGCAGCAGCTAAAATCAAACAGCTTGCCATCTGTCCATTTGATGCATTGGCCACAGCAGCTTCTACTTTCGCAAGTCAGAACTATGGTGCAAAGAAATATGATCGTATCAAAAAAGGTGTCATACAAACTGTTGTTGTAGGTATTATCTATGGTGTGATTGTAGGAATCTTACTGATTTTATTTGGTAGAATATTCTCAATGTTGTTCATTTCATCAAAATACAGCGCTGTCCTTGATGCATCCGCAAAATATATTGCCTATATGGGATATTTTTATTGGGTTCTTTCAATTCTCAATGTATGCCGCCAGACAACTCAGGGAATTGGCTATTCCGGACTCGCAATATTCTCTGGTATCATTGAAATGATTGCGAGATGTTTTGTATCATTGGTATTTGTACCAATAGCTGGTTATACCGCAATATGCTGTGCTGATCAGACAGCCTGGATTGTTGCAGCACTCTATTGTGTATTTACTTTTAGTTATTGTTTCAAAAAGATTCAAGAAGAATGACGATATTCAAGAGGTGTCATATGATACCTCTTTTTAAATTGTGTATTAAAATAGCTAGGACGACTAAAGCCACACATTTTTGAAATAGATACAATAGAATAATCTTTAGATAATAATTCAGTGCTATGTACTAAACGCAGTTCATTTAAATAAGCCATAGGAGAAGTATGAAGGTATTGAGAAAAAATACTACAGCATCTAGAACGACAAATAGAAACTGCGTCTGCCATATTCTGGATGGTGATCTTTTGAGATAGATGATCTCTCAAATAATGAATCATTTCTAACATCTTATCGTAATCGTCTAGTGGTTTACTTTCTGGAAGAATTGTACTAACTAAATGGACAAGCTCTGATGCAGAAGAGAGAATTAAAAAGGGATTCATTTCTGGAATATTAAGTAAACCATAGAGCTTAGTAATCAATACATGTATTGTATGATCAAGAATAATGAGATAAGGAGCATGCTCATGATTAAAGAAAGAATCAAAATAACTTAAAAGTGATTCATGCATACTAAAAGTTTCTCTTTCGATAGAGACAGTCATTAAATGGGCTGTAGAAGAAAGTCTTGCATGAATAATATGAGTATTAATCATAAAGGCTTCGCCTTTATGAATAGTAATTGATTCTCCATTAATTAAATAGGATACTTCTCCATGAAGACAATAAATGAACTCTAAAGAATCATGATCATGATAAATCATATCATTTTCTGTATTTTCAATATGCTGGGTATGGATAGGAAACATGATAAAACTCCTTATAAACGATAGTGATATTATTATAAGTATAAAATAGATATTAATCAATAAAAATATACGATATTGATATAAATAAAAGAAGATACAATAATTATCAAGTGAAGGTGATGTACTTAATAAATGTAAACGGTGACATTCCGTAAAAACAGACTTCCAAATATACAATAATGATATTATAAGATGATATGAACTGATTATAGTTCTATATAATATACGATAATGATATGTTTGTGTAGAATGTTAAGGATATGTTATAATTTGATGTAAGGAGCTGATAGGATGAAAGAAGAATTATTTGATGATTTAATATTAGAAAGAGGTTATGAATATGCCCAGGAAGGGGCAGTGGATCATGTACGTAAAGTAGGAGAAGTCATCTATGCCACTGTTCATGGGACAGAGGATTATCATGTAAAAATAGATGATAATGATATGTTCTGTGATTGTCCCTATGCTAAAGAGGGAGCGCATTGTAAACATATGGCTGCTGTTTTGTATTATTTAGACACTCATCCTGTTTATGATGAACATACAATTATTGATGCATTAAGTGAGAAGCAGGCTAAACAACTATTAAAGAAAATATTAAAAGATCATCCAGAATATTTAGATCAACTACCACAGGTGGAAAAGAAAGTAGTAATTAAAGAAAGTGTGGAAGAAGCTTTTAGAAATCATCCTGATGTTAAATCAGCTCGTGGTTATATTGTGAAATGTATGGATGATTATATGGATATAGATATACTTATTCATACATTTAAAAATTATTTGGAAGATAAGGTCGTATCTAAATCTTTGATTGATTACTATAGTACACTTGATATTAAAAAAGCTATTTCATTTGTGAAATCATTAAAGACAGATAAGCCTTCTATTAAAAAGATGTATCAATCTTATTTGAAAGATTTATACTTAAAAGATAATGATAGAGAATCTTATTTAGATATTTTATGGACACTTGTGAAAGAGGATGGACAGATTGATTTTTACCGTGAATTAAAAAGACAATATTCAAATGACGAATGGGAATCTTTAAGAGATGAACTTCTTAAGAATCTACCTCCTCGTGCAAGACTTGATAAGATTTATTTAGAAGAAGGTATGTATGATCAGTTATTGAATCTTGTCATTCAAACACCTGGCTTGTATATTCTTGAAGAATATTATCATGATTTATTAGACTATCCTGAACAACTATTAAATAAGTATCTAGAAGAACTTAAGCCACTTGTAGGTAAACAGGATATCACTCACTATCTTAAAGAGATAGAGGAGATTCCTGGAGGTATACAGTTTATTTCAGTTAATCGTTTGAGAAAATAAGATGATTTAAGCGTATAAAAAGAGTAGGGAGATTAATCTCCCTACTCTCTTAGTTTTTCTAGGCTCATAATAAAGAAACTGATAATAAGTAGGATACTTGATACCCAGATGACATGAATGGACATTCCTCTAGAGAATAGACCACCTAGTCCTGCACCAAGTCCAAAGAAGAAAATGATACCATAATAGTAGAATGCACGCCTTAAAGAGGCCTTATTATGGGTTTCTGTATAATCAGCCAAAGCACTTGTCCCATTACGAATATTCCCAATACACATTGTAGAAGCATAAGAATAACCACTTACTTTTCTAAATGTCTGTACCTGAAGCGCACAAGAGAATGAGACGAGAATAGTCGCTAAGTTATCTAAATGATGGGGAATGAGTCCGACAAAGAATAGAATCACTATTTCTAGTACAAGTATACCCTGTCTCCAATGCATCTTTTGTGCATATTTAAAGCGAGAATGCACAATATCCGCAATAAAGATGCCGGATGCAAAGGCGATTAAAGTTAATAAATATTTTAATGCAGTCATCCATTCTCCACTCATGATATGATTGCTTAATAATACGACGTTGCCTGTCTGGGCATTAGAATAAACACCACCACGCGCAAAATAAGTATAAGCATCCTGAAAGCCACCAGACATGGCAAGGAAGATACTATTTATAAAAGCTTCAGACATCTGTCTTTCACGTAAAAACCATTGAATAAGTTTGTCTTTCATAACATACTCCATTGTAAATTTAAATCAAATGCATTATACTGAATGAACAGAAATATGTAAAAAGTATTTTTGATATACTGATGATATGATTATTATATGGGAGGATGCTTATGGCAAACTATGATTATTACAGAATATTCTACTATGTAGCACAATACCAGAGCTTCACAAAGGCAGCAGAAATGTTAAGAAACAACCAGCCTAATATCACCCGTTATATCAATAACTTAGAAAGCGAATTAGGCTGCAAGCTTTTTATTCGTTCAAATAGAGGTGTTAAATTAACACCGGAGGGAGAAAACTTATTTGAACATGTGGCAATTGCCCAGGAACATTTAAGACTAGGAGAAAGCGAATTACAGAAAGAAAAGGAATTAAACAGCGGTCTGATCACTTTAGGTGTCAGTGAGAATGCATTACGTATATTCCTTTTAGATCATCTGGAACGTTTCCATGAACAATACCCACATGTTCGCCTGCGTATCACGAACCATACTACACCAGAAGCATTAGAATCATTAAAAAATGATTTATGTGACTTCTCTGTTGTTACAACACCAATAGATCTACCACATTTATTACAGGTCTCAGTACTTGATCATTTTGAAGATATTCTTATTTGTGGGAAGAAGTATAAAGAACTCTCATTAAAACGTCATTCTTTAGATGAATTCAAGGATACACCTTTTGTTTCGCTTACAAGTCAGACAGGAACAAGAAACTTCTATAACCAATATTTCTTAGATAATGGCGTTTCTTTCCATCCTGATATAGAAGTCTCTACAACTGATCAGATTATACCTCTTATTATTCATAATTTAGGTATTGCATTCTATCCTAGAAAGCTAGCCCAACAATACTTAGATAAGGGAGAAGTCTATGAAATCCCGTTGTTTCAATCATTACCACATCGTAAGGTCTGCTTAGTGAAGGATCCTAATAAATCACAAAGCATTGCCTCTAGTAAATTGATTGAATCACTTATACATCGTTAAGGAGAAAAATTATGCCACTACTTATATTTATGATAGGTGCTTGTTTTGGCAGTTTTATATCTTGTATGTCACATCGTTATATTACTCATGAATCAATACTTGGAAGAAGTCATTGTGATTATTGTGGCCATACATTACATGTATTAGATTTAATTCCAGTATTATCTTATATATTACTTAAAGGGCAATGTCGTTATTGTCATCATAAACTCAATAAGAGTCTGCTTGTTCATGAACTGACTGCAGGCTTTTTATTTATCTTATTTTATATTCATGATGGGTTAAGTATTCTTTATTTATCTCATATCGTGTCTCTTACATGCTTTTATATCATTTCTATTATTGACTTACATATCTATGAAATACCTGATATATATCTTCTTATTAGCTTGTTATGTAGCTTTAAGACTATATATCTCAAAGAATCTCTCATTCTCATATTATTTCTTATACTATTTGTTTATCTATTTTATAAAATAAGTGGAAAAGAAGGACTCGGTGGGGGAGATATTAAGATGTTAGGTGTCTGCAGTCTTTCTTTAGGTATTTATCAAACATTAAGTATCTTATCCATTGCCTGTTTCTTAGGAATCATCTTCTCTTTTATAAAACAAAAGAATATGATTTCTTTTGGCCCTTTTATAGCACTTGGATGGTTAACTATATCTTTATTTGACAGTTTCTTGATCCTGTAATACTATTTTTGTCATAGGAGGAAAATATAAGTAACTAAATATATCGACTATTGTGATTAAATGTGTTCAAATTTACTCAAAGGAAAGCTTTAATATGAAAGCATCAAATATCACAAATTATAAATCAAAGGATTTTACTGAACTTTTAGGCATATCTGTTAAGATATTATAACGTTAAGATAGGGAAGGAACTTTAAAGGCAAACCAAACCCAAACTAATAGGCATTATTATACTTATAATCAGCATTTACTAAATCAAGTTGCATTTTTAAGATGGTTTTGTAATGCAAAAGAATTAT
>NZ_DBPF01000043.1:4469-5057 GCF_002299355.1 Catenibacterium sp. UBA627 | reverse complement strand
GGTACTTTCTCTTTATTCATATATTTTAA
Organism: Catenibacterium sp. UBA627; assembly: GCF_002299355.1. Lineage (NCBI taxonomy): Bacteria > Bacillati > Bacillota > Erysipelotrichia > Erysipelotrichales > Coprobacillaceae > Catenibacterium > Catenibacterium sp. UBA627. The sequence continues at coordinate 5,028 of NZ_DBPF01000043.1, read as the reverse complement.
TAGTGTTTTTGCCATATTTTGATAATGATGATATGACTTCTTCTGTGAAAAATAGAGAGGAATCACTTCCCTAATATAAGAGGCTTCCTTTGTTTCTTTATACACAATTGGTGATGCAAACCATTCAAGTAATGATGGATTTGATTTATAAAGAAGTTTTAAAGCCTTCTTGATATCCCATCCACTTATATCAAATACTTCATCTATAGGCAGTTCTATCACATCTGATTTTTCATCCAGACAAAGATAATCTTCTTTTTCTCTTACATAAATAAATCGTACATCATAATCGCTATCAACAGACTCAAAACCCCAGGCACGACTTCCTGACTCTATCGCATATATAATCTTAACATGTTCTCTCTTCTCAATCTCCTTGAGCTTATTAATAATTTCTTTTCTCATTTCCATGCTCCTTATAGTTATATACAGGCTTTAACACCTCTATGACATCTACTGTTTCTCCAACAACATCTAGTATATCTTCCACTGATTTATAAGCCTGTGGCGCTTCATCCAATGTATCTAGAGAAATAGATGTTGTATAAATTCCTTCCAT
>NZ_DBPF01000043.1:0-4411 GCF_002299355.1 Catenibacterium sp. UBA627 | reverse complement strand
AATATTCTTCCTGCACCATGTGGTGCTGAATAGTTCCATTCCCTATTTCCTTTACCTATACCTAGAATAGATCCATCTTTCATATTCATAGGAATAAGAACCTTCTCACCTTTCACTGCTCGTATAGCCCCTTTTCTTAATATCATCTCATTGATATCTATGTAGTTATGAATGGTATGAAAAGAGTCGATTTCTGTAAGAGATGCCTTTCCCATTATCATACTGGCTATTAGTTCTCTATTTCTCATCGCATACTTCTGACATATCTCTATATCATGAAGATAATCAGTTAATGCCTCCCCATATAACCAGCACAAATCTTCTGGGATATCTAAAATTCCATAACCTTCCTTAAGTTCCTCTAATGCGTGATTGATTTCCTTGCTTTTCCCAAGTTCTTTATATTCTTTAATGATTTCCTGGCGTCTTAATATATATTCATCCCATCCTCTATGTAGATGAATGGCACGTCTTTGATATATTTCTGCAACCTGCTTTCCTAAATTACGACTGCCTGAATGAATAACCAAATAATAATCTCCTGATTTAGACTGTTCAATCTCTATAAAATGATTCCCTCCACCTAGTGTTCCTAAAGACTTTTCTAGATGAGATAACTTCTTAAGAGATGAATAACATTTTAACTCAGATAAATCAAATGTTTCTATAGGAGTTTCCCATACATTCATTCCTGAAGGAATCCATGAACATACTTCATCAACCTTCTTAAAATCAATTTCTTTATTTAATAATTTCACTGTATACATCCCACAGCCTATATCTACACCTACAATATTAGGACATACCTTATCCTTAATAGTCATTGTCGTACCAATTGTACAACCTTTTCCCGCATGTACATCTGGCATGATACGAATCTGACTTCCTAATGTAAGATCATAATCACACATTCTTTTAATCTGTTCTAAAGCTTTTTCATCTATCTGTGATGCAAAACATATCGCATTATTTTTCTTTCCTCTTATTTCTAGCATTGTTCTCACCTCAACAACATCATAGAGAATAAGACGCTGATTATCATGGACAAAAAGTTGCGAACTATAGTAAAACCATATACAAGGAGGGAAATCCCATGTTTGATCTAATGTTTACAATAGTTCCTGTACTAGTAATAGGAATGTTCATCTATGTTATAGTCAGTGGTATTGGTTCCTGGCATAAGAATAATAATTCACCACGTTTAAGTGTTCCAGTAAAGATAGTCACTAAACGTGCAGATACTATGTATACACACCACGAGGATATGATGTCATCATCACATACAACCTACTACGTGACTTTTGAAGTAGAAAGTGGCGATAGAATAGAACCTGTAGTACCAAGTAGTGAATATGGATTCATGGTAGAAGGAGATCAAAGAAAACTTACTTTCCAGGGAACAAGATATATATCATTTGATAGAAATTACTAAAAGGGCGAATTATCGCCCTTTTTAAATGGAATATGCTTTTTGTTTCTTTAATCTTTGTCTTATGAGTTGTTTGAATTCTAAAGGTTCTATTACTTTAATCATAGGACCAAATGACAACAATCGAATCACCATCTCTGTCTCATCTGATTCATCATAGAATAGCTTCACTAAATAAGTATTTTCTTTTTTCTCTGTCTCTTTTTTAAAATGTGCAAAGTGAAGAAGAACTCTATCCAGTGTATTTCTTTCATCCTTTACTTCTATCAAGACATATTTTTCTACTCTTTGTTTATTTGTAGTAGAAACATTATTGTTAGCCAAATGACATTCTTCTATTCTTGAAACATTGATCACTGTTCCATCATATGCAACTAAACGGAACTTATCATCCTTCTCTGAATATTCTAATAGCTGTGGTAAAACAAAACTTGTTTTCTGCTTCGTTTTCCATACAACAACTAGACCAGACTTCTCTTTAATGGCCTGCATGATGATATGAAAATTCTTCTGATATTGTAAGTCTGTATAAGAATCACCATCACTATATTGATCGTAAATATAAATATCATCAGGTGTAAAGAGTGGTTCTACATCATCTAGGAAAGACCAGGAATAAGAAAAAAGCTGCATACGGGGATCTAATGAAATAGCCTTTAACCATCTCTTTTGAAGGAGTGTCAATGGATAAGTAGAGACATCTATATTCTTTATAGGCCATCTTTCTAACACTTCCTCCAACATCATGAAACTTTCTTTAAATGCATTCTCATTTATTATTTCATGTGTATGAGTAAATGAAGACTGTATAAGACAAGTCACTGTCTTATAGTAAAGACTATATATTTCGTGAAATATCATCTTCATCCTCCTCATAATAACGATACATCTCTTCTAAATCTTTTTTAAATTGTTTTTCTACTTCTTTATTCGATATAGAAATAGATTGAATACGACATATAAATGTACGAATCCAGGGAATCATTTCCTTTACATCATATACTTCTGCATAAAAACGACTTGTATTCTCATTTAGTCTTTCTACATATCCACATCTTTTTTCACGCAATAATCGTCTATATATATGTTCTTCCCATGGTTCATGGTGTAGAGTAAATTCTACTGTTTCTAAAGAACCATTAGATAAACTTACACCCCATAGATGTTTCTTCATTTCTTCTAACTCTTTTCTATATATCTCAAAGTCTTCTGCTTCTTCTAGAGATTTAATAGAAATAATATGATCTAGACGAAATGAATACATCTTTTTATTTTTACACATATAAGCTATCAAATATTGTCTGCCATCCTGCACACTTATAAATATACTAAGAGGGATTACCTTTATTCTATTATTTGATGTTCTTATCGATACATACTTATGCTGATGTATCGCATTGAGTAAATCATAAAGCACTTCACTGTCTAATACATGAGTGAGGTAATGATGTTTAAAACCAAAAAGAGAATCTTCTTTCTCCTGCTTATCAAGTATATAAGAACCAATCACACCACACGGAGATACTTCACTAAAGAAATCAAGAATATCATGAGGAATGATATAATCTTTACTTAATTGATAATAGATTTTCTTTCCTTTCTTATTTGTGATAAGAAGTCCTTCCTTGACATATTCTTTTAGTTTCTTTCTAAGTGTTGATTCATCATAGAGATACGTATGATTTGTCTTCTCATCTATTTGATCCATAAGTTCACTCATGGATAAAGGTGTATGAAGTAAGTCTAATATAAGAAAGTGAAGAATGATATCATGATCAGTAAAGCTTTTTGTTTTCCATACTCTATATAAGGGATTATGCTGGGTGATACGTGTATCAATAGATAAGTAAGGAACCTTACCAACTGGTGTTATATGATAATCAATATAATCACTCATATAGCTTTCTATACGTCTTTTTTCATTATCATAAGAACGTGCACTTTTAATTGTATAGTCCTGACGACTCTTGAATCCATTGATATAGAATTCTCTAATATACTCGCGTATTTTATTAAAGTTCTTAACTGGTTCCTGATACATAAGTTCATCTCCTCTTATAAATAATACATATCCATCATATGCATAACAGCATCACAAGCCTCATCAAAACTAATGTCCGCAGCATATTCAAAATTTTTCTGATAAGTCCTCCATTGACTATTCATCACGCCACTCTTTTTAACAACGGCAATGATGTTCTTATAATCCCTGAGGACTTCTGAAGTACCTCTCTTTTTCGATGTTGCGTCAAGTGCTGCCTTCAAATACTCTGGTTCAATATTTTTATACTGCAGCTTCATAAGAATATAAACATCATAATAATCTCTTAATCTAGTATTCTGGTCACCTCTTGAAACAATAGATTCTAACTTTTCTGCCATAATTGTTTCCAGATTATAAGCGAGTACAGAGATTTCTTTATCCTCCAATAACAACTTATACCCATATCTTATTGCTTCAGGTGTAACTTTATCCCCCGTAGTAATATCCAGTTTCAAAGGCACAGCCATTGGTGGATAATTAGCAGATATTGAAACACGATATCCCGTATATTTGTCGCCCTCTCGAATTTCACATATTTTCTTTAATTCAAAAGTTATATTATCATGTAAATCAGTATTACATATATCAAAAAACATCTTTTTAATACTTTCTTCATTAACTGGCCAATCTTTAATTGATGCATCCATATCCATAGTAGCTCTAGTATCTAAGCCCACCATTGCAGCTATAAGAAAACCACCTTTCAATACAAAATTATGATGATACTTTGAAATAGAAATTCGCTCTAACAAACGCCCCAACGTGAACTACCTCGACTTAATACTCCGTATTTGAAGTCAAGGCTTCTAGGATGCTTACGCATCCGTTTAAGAAGTTTGATATTTAAGTCTCCACCTATTGCTAGGCAATCCTTATTCTTATTGCGTGTCCACTTCGCCTCTACTGTATAGGATGTTTACATCCACAACGCTACTTTT
>NZ_DBPF01000136.1:0-2843 GCF_002299355.1 Catenibacterium sp. UBA627 | reverse complement strand
TATTATACACGTGTAAGGGCTTACTTGCAAACGCTTTCTTTTCTGTAATTGATTACATATTAAAAAAAAGCCCTATATAAGGGAATTATTATTGTTAAAAAAATAACAACTATTTTCTCTTATCGGGCTAAATGATGGATAATTGCAATTAATTTGTCTGGTTCAAGAGTATAAAGCACATCTGGGTTTTTATTGATTGTTTCATAAAGAAGATGCTGATTCTTTTTATAATCCTCCTTAGAAATAGCAATCACAGGCTGTTTTAATACTGCCTTTAGTTGTTTATCTGTCATATTTGTATCATAGATGTATGAATGCATCACGCCTTTGACATGTGTCAAATGACTCATATATTGATAAAAACCATTAACACCTATATGAATTACTGTCTCACAGCATAAAGATAAATAGCGAGACGCTATGTCTGACACAATCAAGAGACCACCCTTTTTATTGAACTCATGCATAATGCGATACTGAGATGCACGATTCATAAATTGATGAATGACAAGTTCTGTATTGAATTTTTTTTGATAATAAAGAACATCTTCATAGCTTTGTACAAAAATCACCTGCTTATTTTCTGAATTAAAATAAGCGTCTTCTGTAATAAAATGCGTACAATGAGGAGTGGACTGGCATTCATGAAGTGTTGTATTAATATTATCTTTTAAGTCTTTATGATGATTAAGACCATATAGAATGCTGGCACAATCAAGGGGCATATGCTTCTTGATTTCTTTAATTTCTCTTATTTCTTCATTAGAAAATTGATTGGATTCCTGATAAATCAGATAAGATACAAAGTTGGTATCAATGACCTTTCTTCTAATATATTCCAATAATTTGGTAGGTGTCGTAAAGAGGATATCTATTCCATTATGAATCGTCTGGCATTCTTCAAAGGTATTGGTTCCTGGATAGGACGTAATAAAACGATATTGTGTGTATTTATTGTATTCTCTCATATCAAAAGAAGAAGAAAGCAGTTCTTCTTTATGTCCAAGAAGAATGATCTGTGTCTTCTCTTCATGAATCATTGAGGCAAGCAGTGGCGGGACAATAGATAAGAGACGGTCTTTTGTTGAATCTATATTCAATATAAAAGACTGGCTCTTCTCAATCAAACGATAAGACTGCTTCTGAACAATACCAGGTGCAATCATCCCCATATCACCTAATGCATGAATGACCTCATCAGGCCATGCATATTTAATATATTTTTTCATTATTTGGATAAAATATATTGTCTCACTTTTGAGATAAAATAAAGAGAACCTGTAATAAACACAACACCTTTATGACTATATGCCTCTTCTACGGCATGTTTCCAGTCTTCATCAATTTTGACTGGGAAATCTTCAGCAAGTTGTTGAGCCGTTGCACGACGAGGATGATCAAATTGTGTGACTGTAATATCCTTTGATAAAGATAACAACGTCTCTAACATATGATGTGTATCCTTGTCACCTAAAGCTGAAAAAATAATCTTGATATTACTAAAATCACGAGCACTTTCAAAGAAAGCATCCATTCCCTCTCTATTATGTGCCCCATCTACAATAATTAATGGATTTTGATGAATTGTTTCAAAACGGCCTTCCCATACTGCATCATGCATTCCTTTTTCTAGATCTGCATCCTTGAATGGGAATTCTTTTCTAATATATTCTAGAATATTAATCGCAAGTGCACTATTAGCGACCTGATAGTGAGCTGATGTAGACAAATCAATATGATATCCATGATAATCATAAGAAATAGAGGCTCCATAATAAACACGTTTAGGTTTTCTTATTTCTATTACATAAGAATGATGCTTATGTGCTTCTTCATAGAAGACTTCTAAACATTCAGGTCTTCTTTCCGCTGTCATATAAGGAATACCACGTTTAATGATTCCTGCTTTACTTCTTGCAATACTAGCATATGTGTTACCTAGGAACTTGACATGATCTAAACCGATATTTGTATTAACAGAAAGTATTGGTGAAATGATATTTGTTGCATCAAGTGTACCGCCTAGACCTACTTCAAATAAGGCAATATCGACACCCTGTTCAATAAAGTACATCACCGCAATAAACACTTCTATTTCAAACTTAGAAAGCTCATATGCCATCCAGTCATCCATATAACGATTGGCATATCTTACAACAGTTGTTTCATCAATAGGTTCATCATCCACTCGAATAATATCTAAACGATTCACTAAGGCTGGAGATGTAAATGTCCCTACTTTATAGCCTGCACATTTAAGAACTTCTTTTGTATAGTTTGTTGTAGAACCTTTTCCATTTGTTCCACCAATATGAACACAAGTTAACTTAGTCTGTGGATCATAGAAGTCATACATGAAGTTCTTAAAGTTCGTTAAAGAATAAACACGGTCCTTTTGTGCTTCTATAAATTCTAATACCTGATCATAATCACTAAAACGAGGAAGCACTGGAATAGTCTTCTTCAATAAATAACGACTATTTGATTCTACATCTACTACATAATCATGCTGTTTAAAGAAAGAAAGATGTTCTTCATCTGTATAAGCAGTTAGTTCTTTTGTCACAAATCTTTCTGCTAGTTCAAGAAGTTCTTCCTGTACAAGTGTATCCTGATAATCTTCAGATACATAGACAAAAGAAATATTAGACAAATCAAGTAGTTCAAGTATGCCTACAATCACTTCTCCACTATATGCAAGAAAAATCATCTTACATGGGTCTTTTAAAGCCCTTGATGTTTCATAATAGTCTCTTGCAAGAAACTGCACAATTGCGTCAATATCCTCTCTAGTCGCAATCTTATATTCAAAATTTTCATTCATATTAACCTTCCATTCCTTT
>NZ_DBPF01000046.1:3409-11470 GCF_002299355.1 Catenibacterium sp. UBA627 | reverse complement strand
AATAATGATTGGTATTCAGTATATGGAGAAGACAAAGGTCTTTGTGATATGTAATGAAAAGAAACGAGCTAGGGCTCGTTTCTTTTTAAATAATATGATGTTTTTTTAATTCTTCTTCTAGTTTTGAATGATCAGGCAAATGAATACCATCCATGCCGACGTTCTTACATGCATTAATATTATTGAGAGAATCATCAATAAATAGACACTCATCTGCTTTTAACTGATAACGTTCTAATAATAATTCATATATTCTTAAATCCGGCTTGATTAACTTTTCTTTGGCACTAATAATAGCTCCATCAAATAGAGTAAACCAATCCTGCTTCTTTAAGAAACGATTATATGCATCTAGATGGAAATTAGAAATAATATAGAGAGAGTAACCTTTCTCTTTTAATAGAGAAAGTAACTTTATATTATTTTCAAAAGGAAGAAGTAATTCAATCCATTTTTCCATGATTTCTTCTATATCCAATGCAAGTTCAGGATATTCGTTGATTAATTTTTCTGTAAACTCTTTTCTTGTGATGGACCCTTCGTCTAGTTTGATCCATAAAGGATTCTGGAAGATGATTTCAAATAATTCATTATAATGCGTATAGTTCTTCTTTTTCAGCCAAACTAAAGGCTGATAGTCTAAGAGAACACGCCCTAAATCAAATACAATATTTCTCATATTTTTCTCCTTTTAGTTATTATATGATATACTTAATAAAATGTATATGTTAATCAAATAAGTGGTGATATTATGGAAGAATTAAAGAAAATAACAACAAGTCAAAATAGAATAGATTTATTACATGCTTCCTCTATTGATACTTTAGAAGATATTATTTATCATTATCCTTATAAATATGATGAAGTGACTGAAATATGGCCTCCTATAGAAGATAAATGCTGTGTAGAAGGAGTTATCATAAGTAGTCCTAAAGTATTTTATAAAGGACGTTTTTCACGTATGACATTCAATGCGTCTATTAAAGGCAATGACTATACAGTCACAATCTTTAATCGACATTTTCTTCGCCCTCATTTAACACTTAATCGTATCGTTACTTTACAAGGTAAGGTAGAAGGGAATCGTTTCATTGCTTCTAATATATTATTAAAGAATCTAGATCAATTATCAGGTATTACACCTGTCTATTCATTAAAAGACGGTCTTACAAGTCATGCCTTTTCCCAATATGTTAAAAAAGTATTAGGGATGAATATTCCTATTGAAGATAGTCTTCCTATAGAAATAAGAGAAACAGTCGATCTCATGAGTAAGAAAGAAGCACTTTATGCAGTCCATTTTCCAATGAACCATGAACAACTACAAAAGGGTATTAAAACTCTTAAATATGAAGAATTCTTAAACTTTGAATTGGCTCTTTCTTATCGTAAAATGCAAAGAGAACAGGAAGTAGGCTATGCAAAGGACTTTTCTTTAGATGAAGTCAATGCCTTTATTCATACGCTTCCCTTTAAATTGACGAAAGATCAAAAACAGAGTGCTAAAGACATACTATTAGATCTTCATAATCCAACAATCATGTATCGTTTCTTACAAGGTGATGTAGGAAGCGGTAAGACAATTGTGGCAGCTATAGGGTTATATGCGAACTATTTAAGTGGTTATCAGGGGGCTCTCATGGCACCTACTGAAGTACTGGCAACGCAACACTATAGTAAGCTTAAAAAGACATTTGAAGCATATGATATGAATATTGCGTTACTGACAGGGGCGCTCACTTTGAAAGAAAAGAAAGAAATCTATGAAGGGTTGGAGAGAGGTGTGATTGATTTGGTGATTGGTACACATGCTTTATTTCAGGAGAGTGTTCATTATAAGAAGCTAGGATTTGTGGTAACAGATGAACAGCATCGCTTTGGAGTGAAACAAAGAAAAGCCTTAAAACAGAAAGGTGAAGGTGTTGATTTCCTTGTCATGAGTGCGACTCCTATACCTAGAACACTTGCAATGAGCTTATATGGGGATATGGATGTTTCAAGTATAGAAACGAGACCGGAAGGTAGAAAGCCTATCTTAACAAAATATTTTGAAGGTAGTTCTATGAGACCTTTCTTGAAACAATTAAAGAGTTATTTATCACAAGGTGGACAATGTTATGTCATCTGTCCTTTGATTGAAGATAACGAAGATCTTCCATTAAAAAGTGCTTTGACTATTTATGAAGCGATGTCTTCTTATTTTAAAGGACATTATCAAACAGGACTTCTTCACGGTTCTTTAAAGGATGAAGAGAAAAATGCAGTGATGCAGGATTTTAAAGATAATAAAATACAGATTCTAGTTTCTACTACAGTTGTAGAAGTAGGAGTCGATGTCCCCAATGCGAATATGATGGTTATTTATAACGCAGAAAGATTTGGCTTATCTTCTATCCACCAGCTACGTGGCCGTATTGGAAGAGGAGATCAACAAGGCTATTGTTTTTTGTTATCTGAAGCAAAGGACGAGCCAGCAAAAGAGAGACTGCACTATCTAGAAGAACATGATGATGGATTTGAAATATCACAGTATGATTTAAAAACAAGAGGGCCAGGAGAACTATTAGGTGATAAACAGAGTGGTCTTCCAGCCTTTATGATGGGTGATATTTTTAAAGATATGAATATTCTAGAAGAGACAAGAAGATATGCAATTAAGATGATTCATGACTATTATAAGTACGGGGAATATGAAAACTATATTGAGATGATCAAGAAAAAGATAAAAAAAGGGAATGAATATATTGATTAGTTATGATATTATGTAACTGACGAGGTGATTTTTATGAAATTAGCAATCGATGCGATGAGCGGAGATTTAGGTAGTGCACCTGTTGTGGAAGCCTGCAGGAAGTTTGCAGAAAAGCATCCAGATGTTGAATTATATGTGACAGGTAAAAAAGAAGAATTAACAGCTTTAGAATCTATTAATTCTATTCATATTGTAGATGCACGTGATGTTGTATTAATGACGGATAGTGTATTAGGTGTAAGAAGAAAGAAAGAATCTTCAATGGTGAAGGCTTTAATGATGGCTCGCAAGGATGAAGTAGATGGTGTTGTATCATGTGGTTCTACAGGTGCTTTTTATACTGCTTCAATGTTGTTTGTAAAGCGTATTGAAGGAGTGGAAAAATCATGCCTAATGGCGACTCTTCCTACATATAGCGGCAATAGTACTTGTTTGATGGATGTTGGTGCCAATGCGACTAATACAGCAGAACAACTACAGGAATTTGCAGTAATGGGTTCATTATATAGCAAACTTGTATTAGATAAGGAAAATCCTAAGGTTGCTTTACTTAATATTGGTGCAGAGGATCATAAGGGTGATGAAATGCATCAGGAAGCCTATAAACTATTAAAAAACTGCGATAAGATCAATTTTACAGGTAATGTAGAAGGTAGAGATTTGTTGGCTGGTGATATTGATGTTATCGTGACAGATGGATTTAGTGGTAATATCGCATTAAAAGCCTCAGAAGGTGTAGCTATTCTTCTTATGAAGGCACTTAAAGAATCTTTATTTGCGACATTAAGAGGTAAGATTGGTGCATTATTTGCAAAAACGCAATTATATGCATTAAAAGATCGTTTTGATTATAAATCAGTCGGTGGTGCTTTATTTATGGGCTTTGAAAAAGCAATCGTAAAAGCACATGGCAGTTCAGATGCCAAGGCAGTTTATAATGCAATGGAACTTGTATATAGAATGGTAGACTTAGATGTTGTAGGTCGTATGAAAGAAGGACTTCAATAATGAAAATATTAGATTTCTTACAGAAAGAAAACATTCCTTTTAAGCGTATTGGTCTTTATAAGGAAGCATTTACTCATTCGTCTTATGCAAATGAATCAAATGCTCATATTCCAGATTATGAAAGACTAGAATTTATGGGAGATGCTGTTTTACAGCTATTCGTATCAGAATTTATTTTTGCATTACATCCAGAATATAAAGAAGGACAGTTAACACAGCTTCGCTCTAAACTTGTAAGAGAAGAATCGTTGGCACGTTTTTCTGAAGAACTTCATTTGGGTGAACTTCTTTACTTAGGTGTAGGTGAAGAAAAGAGCGGCGGACGTCATCGTGAAAGTGTTCTTGCAAATATTTATGAATCATTTATAGGTGCGCTTTATTTAGATTGTGGTAAAGAACAGGTGATTCGTATTCTTGAAAAGACAATCTTCAAACATGTCAATGAAGTGAATGAATTTGATGATATCACTGACTATAAGACTAAATTACAAGAATTAGTGCAGTCGGATGACCGCAAGACTGTCAGCTATCATGTTAAGAGTTCAACTGGACCAGCCAATGCCCCTGAATTTGTTATCGAAGTTATTCTAGATGATATGATTTTAGGTACTGGTAAAGGAACAAGTAAAAAGCGTGCAGAACAGCATGCGGCAAAAGATGCATTAATGAAAATGGCAAAGAAGGCTTAATAGTCTTCTTTTTCTTATGTGTAAGTTTTGTAAAAAAAGACAAATCACTTTACTTTTTGTATAATGATAGTATGATAAAAAACAAACAAGTTAGGAGATTATAATATGGGAAATAGTACAGTAAGTGATGCAAGAAATATAACTCTTGTCATGGACTTTTATGAATTAACAATGTCATATGATTATTTTAAACAGGGAAAAAAGGATGAAATTGCATATTTTGATATGTTCTATCGAAAGAATCCCGATAATGGTGGTTATGTCATCATGGCAGGACTACAACAGTTGATTGAAGCTATCAAAGATATGCACTTCTCAAAGGGCGATATTGACTATTTACGTACTTTAAATATGTTTGATGAAGAATTTTTATCTTATTTAGCTGATTTTAAGTTCGATGGTACGATCTGGGCAGTCCCTGAAGGAACACCTGTATTCCCTTATGAACCATTAGTCACTGTTAAAGGAAAATTGATTGAAGCACAGTTATTGGAAACATTCCTTTTAGTGACAATTAACCATCAGTCATTGATTGCGACTAAAACACATAGAATTGTACAGGAAGCTAAGGGTCGTCCTATTATGGAATTTGGAGCAAGAAGAGCACAGGGATATGATGGTGCAACATATGGCGCAAGAGCAGCTTATATTGGTGGAGCATCAGGAACTGCTACAGTATCAGCAGGTAAAGCTTTTGGTATTCCAGTACTTGGTACAATGGCACATTCTTTTGTTCAGTCATTTGACACTGAATATGATGCATTTAAAGCGTATGCCGAAATCTATCCAGATTCATGTATTCTCTTAGTAGATACATATGATACATTAAAAAGCGGTATTCCAAATGCGATTAGAGTTGCAGAAGAAGTATTACAGCCAATGGGTAAGACATTAGCGGGTATTCGTATTGACTCAGGAGATATCGCATATCTTACTAAGAAAGCAAGAATGATGCTTGATGTTGCTGGATTGACTGATACAAAGATTTCTATTTCTAATTCATTAGATGAATATTTAATCCGTTCTGTACTTGAACAGGGTGCACGTATTGATTCATTTGGTGTAGGGGAAAATATGATTACATCTAAGTCTTCACCAGTATTTGGTGGTGTTTATAAGATGGCGGCCATGGAAAAAGATGGTCAGATTGTTCCTAAAATCAAGATTTCAGAAAATAAAGAAAAGATTACTAATCCAGGCTATAAGAAGGTCTATCGTTTAATAGAAAATGAAACAAATAAAGCCATTGCGGATATTGTAATGTTTGCGGATGAAACAATTGATCCAGAAAAGAATCTCACTATTTACTCTCAGTATGATAAATGGAAGAATAAAACATTAATAGGTGGGTCTTATACATTCTTTGAATTACAGGAACCTATCTTCGTGGATGGTGAATGTGTATATGAAGAAAAGACACTTGAAGAAATCAGAGAAAACGTTAAAAAACAGGGCACATTATTATGGGATGAAATATTCCGTTTAGAATACCCACATACTTATTATGTAGACCTTTCTGAAAGACTTATTGACTATAAATTAAAGATGCTTGAGGAAAAACGCGGATGAAAATTACAGTAGTAGGATTAGGCGTTATTGGCGGCAGTTTTGTTAAGGCGCTTAAAGGAAAGGGTTATGAAGTTTATGGTATCGATACAAACCAGCAGACTTTAGATATGGCTAAAGAAGAGGGCTGTATTATTGAAGGTTATCTAGAAGGGAAAGCTATTATCCCTGAAACAGACCTTACAATCATCTGCCTTTACCCAAGTCTTGTCTTAGACTTTATTAAAAACAATCAATTTAAACCGGGAAGTATTGTTACAGATGCCGTAGGAATTAAGTCTTATTTCTTAAGAGAAGCACTTTCTGTCATTCCAGAAGATGTAGAATATATTTCTATTCATCCTATGGCAGGTAGAGAAAAGAAGGGCTATCAATATGCCTCTAAACAGGTATTTGAGAATGCAAACTTCATTATTGTCTATCATGATGATAATAAGAAATCTACTATAGATTTTGTTCAGGAATTCTCTAAACAGTTAGGCTTCCGTTCAGTTAAGATCATGTCTCCTGAAGCACATGATGAAATTATCTCATTTACTTCTCAATTACCTCACTGTCTGGCTGTATCGCTTATGAATAGTGATGATCAGAAATATGAGACAGGAAAGTATATTGGAGACTCATTTAGAGATCTCACACGTATTGCGAATATCAATGAAGACTTATGGGATGAATTGTTTATGAATAATAAGCAGTATCTTCTTGCTTCTATCGAACGCTTTGAAGAACAGCTAGACCTTCTTAAAAATGCGATTCGTGATAATGATGATGAGACTTTAAAGGCTGCATTTAGAAAATCTACAAAAAGAAGAGAACATTTGTAAGAATGTTCTTTTTTATTTCGGAAGTTTAATATATAAAACAAAAAGTTTAAAAAAGAGGTTGAAAGATATCTTTATAAGTGTATAATATTGTTGTTTGATTAAGTGAACAAAAAGTTAATTATATAAAACAGGGAGGATTAGATGGATCTCGGAAGGAAAATTAAACAGCTGCGTCTTGCAAACGACTTAACTCTTGAAGAACTTGCAAACCGCAGTGAATTATCAAAAGGTTTCCTCTCCCAGGTTGAAAGAAATCTAACATCACCATCTGTCGCAACACTTGATGATATTCTTGAAGCATTAGGTACTAATCTTCATGATTTCTTTGATCAGCAGGAGGATGAACAGCTTGTTTTTGGCGAGAAGGATTTTTTTGTGAATGAACAGGATGATTATATCATTCACTATATCGTACCAAATGCTCAGAAAAATGAGATGGAACCTATTCTTATTGAACTAGAAAAGGATAAACGTTCAATGAAGATGGAACCTCATGGCGGAGAAGAGTTTGGTTATGTATTAGAAGGCAAAGTCGTTCTTCATTATGGGATGCGAGAAGAAATTGTTAAAAAGGGTGAAACATTTTATTTGAAGGGCACACGTGCACATTATTTAGAGAATCAGTGGGAAAGAAAGGCGAGAGTGATCTGGATTTCTACACCACCATTATTTTAAATGAGGAGAGTTTTATGAAGAAAATTATTGAATTAGATAATCTGACTAAATCATTTGATGGCCAGGTCATCCTAAAAGGAATTCACCTAGACATCTATGAAAATGAATTCGTAACACTTCTAGGGCCAAGTGGATGCGGAAAAACAACTACGCTAAGAATCATGGCAGGATTTGAAGAACCTGAATCAGGTACTGTATTATTCGATGGTATGAATATGGAAGGTGTACCACCTTATAAGAGAGAATTAAATACTGTCTTCCAGAAGTATGCTTTATTCCCACATATGGATGTTTATGATAATGTGGCTTTTGGTTTACATATTAAGAAGATGCCTGATGAAATCATTGATCATAAAGTAAGAAGAATGCTAGAACTTGTAGGCTTAAAGGGCTTTGAGGAAAGAAACATTTCTCAGTTATCTGGTGGTCAGCAGCAGCGTGTTGCGATTGCAAGAGCTCTAGTTAATGAACCAAAAGTACTTCTTCTTGATGAACCATTAGGCGCACTTGATTTGAAACTAAGAAAAACAATGCAGATTGAATTAAA
>NZ_DBPF01000046.1:0-3343 GCF_002299355.1 Catenibacterium sp. UBA627 | reverse complement strand
ATTGTTGTTATGAATGAAGGCATGATTCAACAGATTGGATCACCTATAGATATTTATAATGAACCAGAAAATAGATTTGTTGCCAACTTCATTGGTGAATCTAATATTGTAGAAGGTCATTTCATTAAGGACTATCTTGTAGAATGGCATGGTCAGCAGTTTGAATGTGTAGATAAAGGATTTGAAGAAGGTCAGGAAGTAGATATTGTATTACGTCCTGAAGACTTAGATATTGTAGAACCAGGTAGAGGTAAAATTGCAGGTGAAGTCGTATCTGTTATCTTTAAAGGGGTACATTATGAAATCATGGTACGTACAGAAAATCAGGACTATAAGATTCATACAACAGATTTAACAGAAGTAGGAAAGAAAGTAGATTTAGATTTCTGGCCTGAAGATATTCATGTCATGGAACCAATGGGTACTTATTAATGAAACAGTATAAAAAACTTATTACTCCTTATGTCCTATTTCTATTCCTGTTAACTGTATTGCCGATGGTGTTGATTGTATTCTATGCTTTTACACAAAGGGCATCTGCAATCAAGACTTTTGAATTTACATTCGCTAACTTTGCGAAATTCTTTGATCCAATCTTTGTCCAGGTACTGATTAAATCATTTGGGCTTGGATTACTTACTACATTTATCTGTTTATTGATTGGTTATCCAGTGGCTTTTATGATTTCTAAGTGTAAACAGCATACTCAGACTATTCTTATTATGCTTATTACTATTCCGACATGGATCAACCTTTTAATGCGTACTTATGCATGGGTTTCTATTTTATCTAGAAATGGTATCTTAAATAACATCCTAGGAATGCTAGGATTGGGATCATTTAGAATGTTATATACTGATGGAGCAGTTGCAATTGGGATGATTTATAACTTCCTCCCATTTATGATTCTACCAATCCATACATCTTTAACTAACATGGATCCTTCACTTGTAGAAGCAGCTTATGACCTAGGTGCAAATAAAATTACGGCCTTCTTTAAAATTACTTTTAAACTTTCACTAGGAGGCGTTTTAACTGGTATTACAATGGTATTCTTACCAGCTATCAGTGAATTCGTTATTCCGAAGATGTTAGGTGGAGGACAGTATTCATTGATTGGTAACTTCATTGAAAACCAGTTCATCACTGTAGGTAACTGGCATTTCGGTAGTGCTGTATCACTCATCTTAGGTGTGATTGTCATTATTTCTATGGCACTTATCTATCGTGCTGAAAAGAAGACAAATAATGAAATTGAACAGGGAGGACTTACTAATGCGAAAAGAAAAAAAGCTCAGTAAAGTGATTATTATTTCACTATGTATGGTCTTCCTCTATTTCCCGATATTTATTATGGCAGTTTTCTCATTTAATAGCGCGAAGTCTTTATCACATTTTGGTGGTTTCTCAGGACGCTGGTATGTACAGTTATTTAATAACACACAGCTATTAAATGCTATCTTTGTATCAGTTAGTATAGCAGTCATTGCGACTATCTGTTCAGTTGTTTTAGGGACAATCACTGCCATTGCATTATCTAAATCTAAAAAGACTATCAGAACACTTGTACAGCAGGTGAACAATCTGCCAATCATGAATCCTGAAATCGTTACAGCTATTTCTTTGATGTTATTATTTAGTTTTGTGAATTTTGAAAAGGGTTATATGACAATGTTACTTGCTCATATTGCATTCTGTACACCATATGTTATTACAAATGTTTATCCTAAAGTAAAGCAGTTAGATGATAATCTAGCAGATGCGGCAATGGATTTAGGAGCAACACCTTTCCAGACATTGACAAAGGTGATTATTCCTCAAATCAAGCCTGGTATCTTTGCAGGAGCACTTTTATCATTTACTATGAGTTTTGATGATTTCATCATTTCATACTTTGTATC
Source organism: Catenibacterium sp. UBA627 (assembly GCF_002299355.1). Taxonomy (NCBI): domain Bacteria; kingdom Bacillati; phylum Bacillota; class Erysipelotrichia; order Erysipelotrichales; family Coprobacillaceae; genus Catenibacterium; species Catenibacterium sp. UBA627. The sequence continues at coordinate 1,442 of NZ_DBPF01000046.1, read as the reverse complement.
TGGTAATGGTGTAGAAAATATTTCTATCGTCGTATATAACATGTCTAAACGTGTTGATCCAAGTATATATGCATTATCTACAGTTATTCTAGTCGTTATTTTAATTGGGGTATTATTAGGCACTTTTGTACCATATATTTATTTGAAGAAGAGAGGGGTAAAAAATGAAAAAGCTATTTAAAGGTTTACTTTGCGTTGCAGTTATCTGTGGCCTAATGACTGGTTGTGGGTCAAAAAACTATAAACACACATTGAAAGTATTCAACTGGGGTGTATACGCTGATATGGACGTTATTAAGGCATTCCAGGATGAATATGACTGTAAGGTTATTTATGAAACATTTGATTCAAACGAATCAATGTATACTAAATTATTAGGTGGTAACCAGTATGATGTATTAGTACCATCAGATTATATGATTGAACGTATGATCAAGGAAAATCTTTTAAAGAAGATTGACTGGTCTAAGATTACTAATAAGAAATCATTAGATACTAAAGTATTAAACCAGCAATTCGATCCTAACAACGAATACTGGGTACCTTATTTCTGTGGTAACGTAGGTATCGTTTATGATAAAACACAGGTTAAAAAAGAAGATTTAAAAGCAGGTTGGGAAATCCTACGTAATACTAAGTACAAGGGTAACCTTTATATGTATGACTCTGAAAGAGACTCTATGATGGTTGCTTTAAAGGCTTTAGGATACTCTATGAACACAACTAATGAAAAAGAAATCCAGGCTGCTTTCAATTGGTTGGTAGAACAGAGAAAGACTATGGATCCTACATATGCAACAGATGACTCTATCGATAACATGAAGAATGGTGAAAAAGCACTTTGTGTTATGTATTCAGGTGATGCAGCGGATGTAATGAAAGAAAACCCAGATATGGGCTTCTATATGCCAGAAGAAGGGACTAACTATTGGTTTGATGGATTTGTTATCTCTAAGGGTTGTAAGAACACAGATATGGCCAATAAATTCATTAACTATATGATTTCTGATAAGAACGCTTTCTTAAATACACAGGAAGTAGGCTATTTAACTACTAATACTGTAGCAGCAGCAAAAGCTAGAAAGAAAGAATTCAAGAACAACAATGCTTATAGCATGCGTGTTGGACCAAAAGATGAATGTTTCAACTATCAGGATACAAAGACTAAAGAAATGTTTAGTAACTACTGGACAAAAGTTAAAGCAAAATAACAATATTTATGGTGATTCTAGTTTCTAGAATCACCATTTATCTTTCTTTGTAAGCATTTTCTCAGGAGTACTGATAAAAAAACATAATTTTTTGATTAAAAAAACCTTGTGTTTATCAAGTTAAATGTAAACACTTAGAAAAAAGTTCTAAAAACCCCTTGCATTATCTCAAAATACATAGTATAGTATACAAGCAATCTCGATTGCGACGGTTCCATAGCCAAGTTGGTA
>NZ_DBPF01000016.1:7469-10978 GCF_002299355.1 Catenibacterium sp. UBA627 | reverse complement strand
TAGGAATACTTCTAGTGATATGTAATAAACAATACACTGCATTCATTGCGGTATGTACGAGATAATCTAAGCTTCCTGGATATTCATAAGGTAATGAAACTCCTTCACCTATATAAGCATAATTTAATCCATTGATGTGTGCTTCACAATGAGTACTAGTATGAGTGTAAGAAACGGTAGAAGCAGACATTAATGAGAGTTCATTGATTTTATCTTGTGGAATACCTAAATGATAAAGCCATTCTGCACATATCTCATATCCCTTACTTTCTAACATAGACTTTTCTACATAATTACCGGTTTTCTCTGGATGTAATCCATGAAGTAGAATGACACATTCATTCTCTTTCTGGTTCTTATAGTAAGGCTGTCTTGGTATTGTCCAATTGAGTTCCCAGGCTGATTCATTAATTGGAATAACACCGCCTGTAATATCTTCACCAGAAAGTGGATCTTTTTGAAGAATATTTCTTAAGTAATGGATGATTTTTTCATCCTGAGTTGTAATAACTGCATGGACTATAGAATCTTTACTTTGACTTGTATGAATAAATAGAAGATCCTGGCTTGTCAGACCTATAGTCTCTTCTATGCCTTCACTCTTAATTGTAAAAGCAGTGGCTTTATTGTCTTCTATTTCTATATGAGTCACTTCAGTATTGAAATGGAAGACAACATGATGTGCATCTAGATATTCTATAATAGGTACAATCACTGATTCATACATGCAGTACTTAGGAGAAATCATACTGTGCGAGGTCAATATATGCATATAACGATGTAATGTCACTTTAAAAGAATAAGCATCATTGACTGGAAATAAAGCATGCCAATAATAGTAGAAATCAGATTCCATAAAGTCCTGACTGAATACATCTTTAACCTGTTTACCTTTTAATTGTTCATCTGAAGTAAAGAAGAAATGAACAAGTTCTGATATCAATTGATCACTTAGTTGTATATTATGACTAGTCTTCATAGGTGCATCATGATTTAAATAAGTCATTTCATCTAAAACAGTGAGTCCCTCTGTTTCTATAGAAGGTATGGAACGTAATATATCCCATAAATAGAAACTACGATTATCTACAAAAGAAAGATAAGACTCATAATGGTGAAATGAATCTACTGAATCTATAATATGAATATGTTCACCCTTTAATGAACCATCTCTCAATAAATAACAGGCAGTCACTAAGCTAGTAAAGTCACTCCCCAATATATAGGCATTATGTGCATCAATGTTTTCTCTTTTTCTTGGCTTCACAAATAAATCCATAGCAATCCCCCTTATCTTCATAGTATAGAAAAATAAAATATAAAAAAATAAACATCCCATACAAGATGTTTATTCTTTATACATTATAGTGTTTTTGTTTAAAAGGTTTCATAGCGTTTTAAGGCCGCTTTGATGTTTCCTTTGATTGCTTTATCTAGTTTACGGATAATAAGTTCTGGGTCCTGTCGCATGTCATTATTGATCCATTCTAATGTAAGACCGACAAAAGAATACTTATAGAAATTCGCAAGGAACTCTTTATCATCTTCTCTGACATTCATTCCTACAGCCTGTTCATCTACAACATCCTTTAATAACTTATATACAATTCTATAAAGATATGTTTCTACATGTTCACGACTAACAGAACGATAAACATTAGTGACAAATGGTTTGTTGTCTAAGATAGCACCAAAGAGTGCATAGAGACCTTCTTCCCATGTATCAGATGTTTTATGGCCCTGTAATACTTCTTCAGCATCCTGAATACATGACCATTCTACGAGATCATAAATATCCTGGAAATGATAATAGAAAGTCATACGGCTGATACCACAGTCTTCTGCAATATCATTAATAGTGATCTTATCAAGAGGCTTCTTTAATAATAAATGTTTCAATGACGCTTCAATAGCGCGTTTCGTAGTTTGTGACATTTTAGCCCTCCTTATATTCACTATTATGCACGTTGTTTTTACATATTACAACATAAACGTATAGATGATATTAATGATTGGCATAGTAATAATACATAAAAGAACAGATAATGCGTTAATAACTGAACTTTCAAAAGCATGATTATCATATAATTGCGCAAACTGAGTCACAGTAGAAGCTGCAGGACCACTGGCTGCAAGTAATGAAATCATTAATACCTGTGATGCACTTGGGAATAGTTTTGTCATACCTGTAAAAATAAAAACTAATAAAATAATTACTGGGAATACAACTAAACGAAGGAAACATACGACATAAGCACGGACATCGGTAAAGACTTCCTTCATATTCATACCCGCAAGTAACATTCCTACTACAAACATACTCAATGGTCCCATTAAGCTGCCCATACCAGATACAGCACTCTGAAACATCGTAGGTAATTTAATCTGTAAGAAGAACATAATGATACCTGCTGCAATTGCAATCATGTTGATGTTCAAGAGGATCTTCTTTAAATCAAAGTGTGTATCTTCACTAATAATAAACTTACAATGTGTCCACAATAATATAGTCTGTACAATCATATAACCTGAACAATAGAAAACCATTTCGTTCCCTAATACGATAGAAACAAGAGGAAGAATCAAGTTTCCACAGTTAGGATACATGATGGACATTGATTCAATCGCATTAAAATGACATTTCTTTGTGAGTATCTTAGCAAGTATATAATAAATAATATGTACAAGAATAGCTGCGCCAATAGACAGTAAGAAACCTTTTAATTTTTCTTCTGTCAAGTCAATCTGGAATGAATTGATGATTGCACAAGGTGCAGAAACATATAATACAATCTGTGATAAAAGTTTTGATTCTGATATTGTACATATATCTGTTTTAATCAGTACATATCCTACTCCTATCATAATAAATAAAGCTCCAATTTGTGTAGCAAGTGAAATAGCTAAATCCATATCTTTAATCCTCCTAGAAGGCATCATACACTTATTATCTTCTAAAAGCTTTTTTTTGCATAAAATGAAAAAAGTGATTGGCACAAATCTATAGTGAACACTTTAATACATTGTATGTATGCATTATTCATTCTACAATACTTATTCAAACATATATTCGTTGATATTATTATTATGATACAATATATTTGTAAAAATACTTAACATAAAGAAAAGAGGAAAATCATGTCTACAACTATTATTTACTTCTTAATTGTGTTGATTCTACAGTTACTCTTATTCCTATTCATCAAACGTAATCATAATAATAGCGTACTACTTGTTTTGATTTCTTTAGGTATTTCTATATCTGCTGCAATATCTTTGTGGAACACAGCTATTCTTATAGATGAATTGGGTATAAGTTCCAATATTCTCGATACACTATTCTTCGGTATATCTATCATATTATCTTTAGTTAATATGTATACTGTACTCAAAGAGAAATAATCAGACCATATAGTCATATATACGACTATATGGTTTTTTAGTAAAAGAAAACACCAAATAGATGCCCATCTGGTATTTCACATGATTTTACATATTCTCTTGTTCTT
>NZ_DBPF01000016.1:5117-7358 GCF_002299355.1 Catenibacterium sp. UBA627 | reverse complement strand
CAATCTTGATCTTATGTTTACTTACTGCCTTGATTGATTTAATATCCTTTACTTCAATCATTTCTGGAAGTAATGCGACATATTTCCATGTATATATCATAATAATATCGCTATATAAGTGAAGATTATAGCCAGCAAGACAGATTAATGCGATAGTGATTGTCATAATAAGAGCTAAGACAAAACGCATCTGTGAATGCCATACAACTTTGGAATAAATAGATAATGCGAGTAATGCAGGAATCATAACAATCATAAATACTGTTACTCTAAAATCTTTGAATTTTTTCATTTTCATCACCTTTTCACATTCTACATGGATTAGGGTCATTTGACAAGTTATTGAATTTGTCTTACACTCATTTCATAAAAATATTGGAGGTATTCAATGAAAATCAAGAAATTTCTATCTGAACTACTTGGTACTTTCCTACTTGTATTTCTAGGTACTACAGCTTATGCATTACTTGGATCTACAGGATTAGGTTCTACATATAGTACAGTAGCAGGTATTATCGGTATTGCAGTTGTATTTGGTCTTGCAATGACATTTGTTTATTATATGTTCTCTTCTATTTCAGGAGCACATGTCAATCCAGCAGTGTCTGTTGCAATGTATTTTAATGGAGCTATCTCTCTCATAGAAATGTTCCTTTATATTGTGGCACAACTATTAGGTGCACTTCTTGCAAGTGGATTATTACTTGGTATTCTTAAATGTATTCCTAGTGTATCTATCACTACTTTAGGTATTGGACAAACAGGTTATAGTTCTTTAAGTATGATTTCATTAGATGTAAAGGGTGCTATTCTTGTAGAAGCTGTATTAACTTTTGTATTTGTATTAGTGTACTTACATGTAGTAAATGATGAAAGATTAGAAAGACTATCTGGATTATTAATTGGTGGTGCTTTAACACTTGTTACTATTTTAGGTATTCCATTTACCGGTGCTTCTATTAACCCTGCAAGATCATTTGGTCCAGCAGTTATTATGAAGATACTTGGCAAAGGCACTGCACTTAATCAGTTATGGGTATTCTTATTATCACCACTCATTGGTGCTTTAATCGCTTATATCGTTTATAAGTTATTAAAAGGTGAAAAGATTGCATAACTCAATCGATTCAAAAATCTAGGAGCTGTAACGAATAGACAGTATTGACTACTACCTTGAGCGTTACAGTTCTTTTCGTATATACCCTCCTAAAAAGGCTATTCTCTTTTGCATAATGAATACTTTTCATATTTTAGACGCACTTAAAAACATCGGAAAAGAGATAGCTTCCGCTATCTCCCAGGATTCCTGCTATAAGTTAAGATTATTATGTATATACTAGTAATTCGCTTTTTTATTATAACCTAGAATTTGAAGAAATTTTTAATTTCATCCTTAAAGAAGTAGATAAGTAACACTGTATTTCCAATAAATGGAATTAAAAGACATGAGTGGAAAAATGTTGGTATTGAAACAAACTCAAATAGCGTATCTGCGATAGGGATTGCCACAATTGTTTGATCAGGATAAAAAGCAACTGCAATAAATAAAATCACATAAATAACAAAACAGAAAAGAAACTTTATTGTTTTAGTACTCATAAAACTATACCTCTATACATTAAGATTTATATTTAACATCAATATAGGATGCTAGCGTCTTTTTGGAAATATAATTATATGAATCATATAATCCACTTGAATCAAAGTAGTCTGTTCTCATATGTTTTACCAAGAAATCTCCAGATATTCCAAGACGACTATATTTTTTACTATTAGCAGGAATAGTTGTGCTCACAGAAGCTGTATGCGTTAAACTTAAAGTGAAAGAAATACCATCATAACTTGTTTTAAGAGAAGCACTACTACTCACACCTTTTTCTATTGTATATGATGATGACTTTGTCCAGCTTGGAGTTAACTTATGATATCCAACAAACTTATGCTTCAATGTTTGTCTGAATACTTCACTCGTTTTTGAATATTCCCCACAAGTCATAATATCACCGCTTACTTGTTTATGATTCAAATAAGCCTCATAGTCTTTTTCGGTAGGAAAAAACCATGTCTCTGTTTCGCTTATTTGAACAGGAATAGATAAACTAATATCTGACGCAAATACAGGTGCACATAAAGAAGAAAATAAAGTGATAGAAATTAATAAAGAAATCGTTTTTTTAATATTTTTTTTACTTGGATCCTCCTTAAATATAAACGCTTTCTACACTATATATTATACTGATA
>NZ_DBPF01000016.1:0-5043 GCF_002299355.1 Catenibacterium sp. UBA627 | reverse complement strand
TATACTCACAAATTGTAATTCATACTTTTTATTATTTTAACCCTTATTTTATCTTTGTGATAATAATTTCTTATTTTATAGAAATTCTATCATGCGCATAATATAATTAATTCAAGGAGGATTTCGTTATGAAATATGTTGATAAGGTTTTAACAGAATTAAAAGAAAAAAATGCTGATCAGCCAGAATTCATTGAAGCGGCTACAAACATCTTAAAGAGTTTGGAACCAGTTATTGAAGCACACCCTGAATATGAAAATATGGCGATCCTTGAAAGATTTACTGAACCTGAAAGAGTTATTATGTTTAAAGTCCCTTGGGTTAATGATGAAGGTAAGACTATTGTGAACAGAGGTTACCGTGTACAGTTCTCTAGCGCAATCGGTCCTTACAAAGGTGGTTTAAGATTCCATCCTTCAGTAAACCTAGGTATTATTAAATTCTTAGGTCTTGAACAGATCCTAAAGAACTCTCTTACAACTTTACCTATCGGTGGTGGTAAAGGTGGTTCTGACTTTGATCCACAAGGTAAGAGTGATGCTGAAGTAATGCGTTTCTGTCAGTCATTCATGACTGAATTATACCGTCATATCGGTCCTAACGTAGACGTACCTGCTGGTGATATCGGTGTAGGTGGAAGAGAAATCGGATACTTATTTGGACAGTATAAGAGAATTAAAGATGCTTATGAAAACGGTGTTTTAACTGGTAAGGCTTTACCATTTGGTGGAAGCTTAATTCGTCCTGAAGCTACTGGTTTTGGTGCTGTTTATTATGGTAATGAAGTATTAAAACATTTCAATGACAGCTATGAAGGCAAGACTATTGCATGTTCTGGATATGGTAACGTTGCATGGGGTGTTGCTCAGAAAGCAACTGAATTTGGTGCTAAGGTTGTTACTATTTCTGGTAGAGATGGTTATGTATATGATGCAGAAGGTATCAATACTCAGGAAAAGTGGGACTTCCTTGTTGAAATCAGAACTAAGAACGATGTTAAGTTAAAAGACTATGCTGAAAAGTTTGGTGCTGAATTCCATCCAGGAGAAAAGCCTTGGGGTGTTAAGTGTGATATGGCATTCCCTTGTGCAACACAGAATGAAATCGAAGAAGAAGATGCTAAGAAGTTAGTAGAAAACGGATGTAAGTATATTATCGAAGGTGCTAATATGCCTACTACTCCTGAAGCTATCGCATACTTCACAGGTCATGAAGGTACTTTAGGTCCTGCAAAGGCAGCAAATGCTGGTGGTGTTGCAGTTTCTGCACTTGAAATGAGTCAGAACTCAATGCGTTATAGCTGGACTAAAGAAGAAGTAGATGCAAAACTACATACTATCATGGTAGATATCTACAATAACTCTGTTGCAGCAGCCGAAAAGTATGGCTTAGGTTATGACTTAATCAAAGGTGCAAATATTGCAGGATTTGAAAAAGTTGTAGATGCTATGATTGCTCAGGGTAACTATTAATATTAACGAGAGTTGTAATGAAATCATTACAGCTCTTTTTTTGCGCTTTACAAAAGGTGGATTAGTCAAATTCCACCTTTTTCTTATGATTATAGATTATACTTATTATAATATAACAAACTACCACTCCTGCAATCACAAAATTACATTCTTGAGAAAAATGACTCATTCTCAAAATCAACAAAATCATAAATATAATGATCATACAAATATTCTCTTGAAGTAATACTTTTGCGGATTTGTTTTTCTTCATACTATCAATAAGTTCATAAGCAAGTACTATTGCATCAAAAATAAAGATAACTGCAGCTATTCCTAAACAATACTTTGATGGAATCGCATCAAGATCATTAAATATCAGAAATAAGAATGTAATGATTGAACCAGTAAAATAATTCAGAATTTTTCTCATAATAGACCCTCTCTTACATATAGTATATTATTTTTTAATTAGACGCTAGGGATTACGCCTGATTTCTTTTGCTTCTTTTTCTTTCTTCTCTCTTTAATATTATAAGTAATTGCGATCGCCTGGTAAATTATTACTGAACCTGATAATATTGCAGCAATTATTGGATGTACAATACCTAAATGCAAAGGTATAAGAACAATAAGTGAAATAAGCACAAAGATATCAGTTTGTAAAAATACTTCTTTTGATTTGTTCTCTTTCATTCTGTCATTAAGAAGATATCTTAAAATGATTGCATCAAGCACAAAGAGTATAACTAATATAATTGATCGATTTTTTGATAATATTGTGTAAGAATCACCAAACATCAAATACCATACTGTGAACGCAGTACTCAATCTAGTACATATTTTCATGATGTTTGTTTTTGTTGAAAATTTCATAATGAATCCTCCTATGAGAGTCTATTATTTTTTGATACTGATTTCATCGATTTCCAATCCTTAACAAAATTGTAGACTAAGCCTATAATTAAATATAAAATAGCTGCAGATTTTACTTCATTACGATATTTTAATGGGCCAAAATTAAATACGAGAAGCATGAAAATAGTTGCTGGAACTAAAGTACAAACATAATCATCTAAAAACATTTTAATTGAATGATTTTTCTTTCTACTTTCAATAATTGCATATATTGCAAAGATTGCATCGAAAATCAGAATGATAGCCGCTATTGCTAGACGATATTGAGATGGAATCATATTGCTGCCATCTAATAACTCAAACAAAAACATAACTACTATACATATACAGATATTTAAATCCCATAATCTTTTCATAGTAAGTCCTCCTTAATAAAATGTGAGTGTTTAAATATAAGGTTTAGTGCTCATCCGCAAACTACTAGTTTTAAAACTATATGACTTTTTTGGGCCACTACCAAATTTCATTGTAAGAGTTATATAAGTTCTCTTATTATTCTTCTGACATTTATATTTTAAACAGCCTTTTACTTGAGTTCCTACCGCTAGCTTAAAAGCTGGCATCACCTTTTTAAGGGATGAAATAGAAGTCGCTGTAAAAGCTAAAATACTACCTGCTAGAAGTCCAGCTGTTTGATAATCAACAGTGAAATTCATTTTATAATGTGATGCATTTCTAGGATGATTTGCATGAACAACACACTTTTTATTTCTTCCATTAATTGTGAGCACACCTGTCTTTTTATTATATACTATATAATCTACATGCTTTGTTTTCTTATTAATTACATCCACATATCTTTTTTCACTATTCTCAAATAATTCATAGGAATAATAATTCAAATTGTTTTCTTCAATATGATCTGCAAAAACAGTAGTTATCGGGATATTTAAAACCATCACAAGAGATAATAGTATTATCGTTAATCTCTTCATTGCTTTAAACCTTTCTCTTTTTTAATTTCCATCTAGATGTTAACTAAATGTTATACTATGATATTAAAATTGCCTATAATTCTCGCATAAGAGACACATTTTCGTGCACAAAAGACATTCCACAGAAATTACATTTCAATCTAATAAAATAATATGTTAAAATATAACAGAGGTGATGTTATGAATATACTGATTTGTGATGATAATACTGCTTTCGCAATGCAGCTACAAAAGGATATAAATGAATACTTTCATAATCCTAATATGATTACAAATATGATTACTGACCATTTTGATCAAATAGAAGGTACATATGATGTTATATTCATGGATATTGAATTAAATGATAAGAACGGTATTGAAATCGCAAAATATCATAAAAACAAGCATAACTGTCTGGTTATATTCACATCAAGTCACGAGAATCTTGTATTTAATACATTTCAGGTTGAGCCTTTTCAATTCATAAGAAAGAACCATTATGATTATGATAAAAATATTGTCTTTAAGCAGTTAAAAGAGAAACTACTTACTCTTTATATCACTATTACACTTAAAGACAGTAAGCGTTCATTACAGATTCCTATTCAAGATATCTATTCAGTTGTTTCTATTGGTCATGATCTCGTTGTCCATACACCTAAAGAAGATTATATGACAACAGGTACTCTTAAAGATTTCTGTAATAATTACATCAATACAACACTCGTTCAGATTCAAAAGAATATGATTATTAACCTTCAATATGTAGAAGATTACAATCGTAATATCATCCTATATAATAATGAAAATCTGACTGTAGGACGTATCTATAAGAACAACTTTTTACACCACTACAAGGAGTATATTAAGCTATGATATTTGATTTCTTATTTTCAGTTATAAGTACTGCAATGCTTTGTTTTTGCATCAGCAGTATTTTAATACCCGAAAAAAAGTATTCCTACACTATTCTTTGTACTCCTCTTACTCTCACAGAAATGTTTATTTTTACCAACCCTAGTCTCCTCAATAACTTTTTATTGATCTTTCTTATATGTGTAACACATGCATGCATGCTTTATATTCATAAATATAAAGCTGTGATCTATAGTATTTCTACAACACTTCTATTCTTTACTGCTTTACTTTTTGTGAATCTTTTATTTGTTCGTTTATTTTCTATATTGAATATAAGCGATTTTTATGGACTTCCTTTTGGAATTCTATATTGTATGATTGCCTTGGGATTATTAAAGATATTAAAATACAACAAAAATAATCTTTCCTTCCTTGAAGAAAATAAGACCTTTGGTCTAATTGGGATTATATTACTTGTATTGATTTCTTTACTCATGCAGGCTCTTTCTTTTATTAATCTATCGCAATCTACAATCATCTTAATGACTGTATTAGTGTTTGTATTAAGTTTACTATTTCTTTTTCTATTCTTCCAATATAGACAGAATTACTTAGAGAAAGAGAAGCTAAAAATACAGAGAGAAAATAATGACCGAATTAATCATATATATGATTCTTTATTAAAGAAAGAACATCGTATGCTTTATGTATTAAGAAAGCTTGATCATGTAATATCTGATGAAGAAACACATCAGTTTATTGAGAAAGAAATAGATGATTTAATGCATAAACAATTTGTATCTCATACTAATAATCCTATCTTTGATCATAGATTAACTATTCTTATGCAGAGTTTGGAAGATTATGATATTAAGATGATAGTCATGATTCCTGTTGAT
>NZ_DBPF01000054.1:5374-5761 GCF_002299355.1 Catenibacterium sp. UBA627 | reverse complement strand
ATTTCACATAATTTACATATTACTGTTTAATTATGAGAACACAATTGCAAAAATATAGATTTTATGATATCTTTTACTAAGTGTGAAAAGGAGGTTTCCCCGATGCAATTAGTCATTTATATATTCATTGCGTTATGTACTCTTGCAATCGCAATTCTATTTACTGAAGTTACTGGAAAACTATTCAAAGCATTACTTGCTTTAGTAGGTGCTGCTTCTACTGGTTACTCAATTGCCTTAGCTGCACGTATGATTGCAGATTCTACTAAGTGGTTCAGCAAACCACCACTAATGAATACTTTCTATATTTCATCTGCAATCGTATTAGTATTAATCATCATCGTTACAAAAGTAATCTTAAAAAAGAAGAACGGTTAATAACCGTTT
>NZ_DBPF01000054.1:0-5278 GCF_002299355.1 Catenibacterium sp. UBA627 | reverse complement strand
AATCGTACATCATTTTCAGACTTCGGAATACAAGTGTAAATCTATTTAAGTAAGAACTTCTATTACCAAGCAGTCCAACGACTACATTAACGGTAAATTTCTATCTTGCGATATGGAAGTATAGTCAATCTCCCTGATGTTTATTTTATGCTATTTTGATTCCACTATTCAATACTTTGATTCTATTAATCTCAATTCGGGTAGAAAACTTAAGTAAAAATTATGTGGTTTTCATCCCATAGGCAAGCCTATGTTTTTTTCGCCAGTAATTAATAACATCTTCTTGCCTGGTAGAAACTTCTCTGCCAATAGCTATTTGCTAGTGATGCAACCTGTACTGGTTTACCAGATGAAGGCGCATGCACCATACGGTTACCACCAATATAGATACCTACATGATGAACACCAGAATATGAACCATTTGAACTAAATAAGATAATATCACCAGCCTGCATAGAACCACGATCTACATATGATCCTACACCACATAATGACTTTGTTGTATTTGATCCAATATTTACACCAGCCTGATAATGAGACCAGTTTACAAGACCAGAACAGTCAAACTTAGTCCAATTAGGATTAGAAATCTGACTCATAGAGTGACATCCACCCCACACATACATATAGCCCTGACGTGTTAATGCCTTATTCGCAATTGCAAGCCCTCTTGCAGACTGATTAGCATTTGGAGCTGGTGCAGGTGTTGTATTCTGACTGCCTCCTCCATTATTAGAAGAACCACCATGATTTGATGAACCACTGTTATTTGATGATCCACTATTGCTAGAAGAACCACTATTTGTATTAGGTGTTGCATGAGTGACACCATTTACTTTAGATTCATCTGATGCTTTACTTAATTCAACTAAGTTCTGTGCAATTGTGCCTATACTATTTTCATTATCAGATAAATCACTCTGCTTATCCTGTAAAGCTTTCTGTTCGGCTTCAAGTTTAGCTACTAATGATTTCTGTAATGTTTCAGCTTCACTCTTTTGTGCATTTAATGCAGTCTGAGTATCAACAAGTGTCTGCTTCTGTACTTCTAGCTGCTTCTGTTCTTCTTTGATTTCATTCATCAAATCTGTTTCATAAGCCGTTAAATCTTTAAGAGTTGCAGCTCTTGAGAAGAAATCAGAGAATGAGCTGGCATTAAATAAATAATCTACATATGCATTAGAATTCATCTGACTCTGCATTGAATAGATTCTATCTTTTAATAGAGCCTTTTTCTGGTTTAGATTATTTTCTGCATTTGTGATTGCAGTATTCATATAAGCAATCTTCTGATTGGCTTCATTGATCTGACTATTTAAAGTATTAATCTTATTTGCTACATCTGAGATAGATAACTTCGCACTATTAACACTATTCTGTTTACTGTTGATTTCATTTTTTAAACTTGCACTTTTTGTCTTTAAGTACTTATTAAACTCTTTACAAGTATTCTGATTTGAACGAGTAAGAGTCTTTGATGAACAAAGTCTATAATACTTTGATTCCTGACCAGCAAACTTATTAGCTGCTTCAACTGTATTCACATTGGATAAAGCAAGCGGTGTTACCATCGCAGCGGCAATAAGCAATGACACAATTTTACGTCTTCTTTTCACAAAATCACCTTCCTTCACGTACAAGTAATTATAACACAAGTTATATTAAAACCCAATCTCATATAGAAATTCACATAATCTTAAGAAGTTTCAGTCTTTTTGATTCTTCGTGTTTTAAAACTGCCTTTTCAAGATAATGGCTCCAACAATCTGCATCCTTAATCAGTTCACTATAAGCATCATCTATGCATTCTTTACGTGAATGATTACTAATTGCAGTGAAAATGATATTTTTTTCTTCATCACTAAATATTGAACCAAGAAGTTCTTTCGCCAATTCACTTGAACGCGTCGCATGCTGGAAACTAGAAGAATAAATAGGCACTGCTACATCATGAAGAAGACCAATAATTGCACATAATTCTTCATCAAGTCCTCTTTCTTTTGCAAGAAGTACACACAGTGTTTCTACTTGAAACATATGCGCTATTGCCTCTCTTTTATAATAGCCATGACTCTTTTCATCTAAAAGATGTAATACCTCATCACGTAAACTAAAATAACGATTCATCGTCTGAGTCCCTTAGGAAATAAATTTTTAACCTGATTGCTTTCTTTGTAGAAAGAAAGTGGATAACCATCAACAAAGATGACGCCAAATCCTTTGTTCCCTGTTCCTTCTAATGTTTCACCATGGATATACTTCTTGATTTCTTCACTATCACATGAATAATCATAACTTCTTTTTACATCCTCTTTAGTCAAAGTTAAGGCAAGAGAATAACTTGGAATAAATCTATTCTTTCTTACTTCACCTAAATAGAGCCCGTTACGTAACACTCTGATTCCCTTTAGTTCTGGAAAGTTCTTTTTGATTGCATAGAGATGACCATTATTTTCTATGATATAAGCAGGTACTTTCTTATTGAGAGTCTCCTGATAGAAGGCTTTTAATACTTTTAAATCAGCCGGGCTCACTTGAGGTTTCATTGGTCTGACTACTTTTCTCGGACTGTTTCCAGGCTTTCTTAGTAAGGCTATAAAATGCCCTTCTCCACGATAATGATGCGGATAACATCTTACTACTTCATCTAGATCAACGCCTGGACATAAACCATGAGATTTACTAAGAGGAAGTAGTTCAAAGCCAAGTTCATCAACTGCATAATGAACCATTGCTTCATTTTCTTCATATGAGTAAGTACATGTAGAATAGATGACCATACCACCCTGTTTCAACATGTCATAGGCACCTTTTAATAAGTTCTTTTGGATATGCGCACATTCTAATACCTTGTCTTCACTCCAGGTATCTACAGCCTGTTCAAGCTTTCTAAACATTCCTTCTCCACTACATGGTGCATCTAGGACAATCTTATCAAATGCTTCCTGAAATTGCTTTGTAAAGCGCATTGGATCAACATTTGTGACAATTGTATTGTCTAATCCAAAACGTTCAATATTCTCACTTAAAATGCGTGCACGAGAGGCTTCAATATCATTCGCAATTAATACACCTTCTCCTGTTAATCGAGATGCAATCTCACAGCTTTTACCTCCTGGAGCCGCACACATATCTAACACAAAATCATCAGGTTCAATAGGTAATGCATCTGCTACAAGCATCGCACTCGGTTCCTGGATATAATAGAGTCCTGCAAGAAAATAAGCACTTCTTCCTGGATGATAGTTTTCATCATAGAGATAACCATTCTCTACAATAGGATGATGTTCAATATACTGCTCTTCTAATACCCTTTCTACATTCTTCTTATTTCTATTTAAATAGAGACCTTTAACCGGCTTTTCTAATAAAGCCTTCTTAAAGTCATCATATTCATCTTTTAATAAAGACTTCATACGGGCATCAAATTGTTCCATAAACTCACGTCCTTTCTGAACTATTATACAAAAAAATAGATGTATTGACTACTTTTGATATGCTACAATATGAAAAGGAGGGATTATTTAATGAGATGTTCATGGGCTAAAAGTAAAGAAGCAATCAAATATCATGATAATCGATGGTGTAAAGAAACACATGATGAAAAAATGTTATTTAAGATGCTTGTTCTTGAAGGCATGCAGGCAGGATTATCCTGGGATACTATTTTAAAGAAGGAAGAAGCGTATAATCAGGCATTTGATGATTTTGATTATCATAAGATTGCCTCTTATTCTAAAGAAAAAATAGAATCTCTCTATGAAGCTGAAGGGATTATTCATAATCATTTGAAGATCAACAGCATTATAATCAATGCGAAAGCTTTTTTAAGCGTACAGGAAGAGTTTGGCAGTTTTGATCATTATATCTGGTCTTTTGTAGATTTCAAGGTGATTGATCATCGTTATGTAGATGAAGAAGAGATACCTGCAAGTGATGCATTGTCTACTAAGATATCTCAAGATATGAAAAAGCGTGGCTTCAAGTTTGTTGGTCCTGTGATTATCTATAGCTATTTACAGGCTATTGGCATTTATAATGATCATCTATTGAATTGTGAATGGAGGTAAAGAATATGACACGTATTGATGAAACTATTAAGAAACATGATAAGGGTTATAACTGTGCACAGGCTATTGCATGTACTTATTGTGATCTTGTAGGTATGGATGAAGAAACAATGTTTAAGGTAGCTGAAGGCTTAGGTCTAGGTGTAGGCTGCATGGAAGGAACTTGTGGTGCTGTTACTGGTGCATGTCTTCTTGCAGGATATAAGAATAGTACAGGTAATCTAGATAAGCCAAATAGTAAAGCAAGTACTTATAAGTTATCTAGAGAGATCATGCAGAAATTTAAAGAAAAGAATTCTACAACTACATGTAAAGTATTAAAAGGTGTAGAAACAGGTAAGTTGTTAAGAACTTGTCCTGACTGTATTAGAGATGCCGCTGCTATTGTAGAAGAAGTATTATTTAGTGAGAAATAGTCATCTATTCCTTTTTTAGAGAAAAAAAGCTGAGAATATATCCCAGCTTAATCATTAATAGTTGGTGCCCTTGACCGGACTCGAACCGGTACGGGTTTGAAGCCGGCAGATTTTGAGTCTGCTATGTCTACCAATTTCATCACAAGGGCACTGACAACGTTATTATTATAGTATGCATAAGGGATGTTTTCAAGAAAAAAATAGTTTTATTTCAGCAAAATGTTAACTCATGTCTCTACGATATATTTAGCTACATCTCATTTTGTATATATTGCTAGTATTAAAAGAAATTATTTTATTTTTTTCTAAATGTATTCGCTTACTTTATAAAAATGATTGACATTTAGTTTTAAGGCTCTTATATTAGATTCATATACAAAAAAGACAGCGAATTGAAAAGAACATTCAGTTTTTGGATTTACAGAGAGTTCCTAGTGCTGAGAGGGAATGATTCATGTGGATGAAATACATCAAGGAGTCGGGATATTGAAATAAAGTAGGTATCCACGGGTACGACCGTTATATCGTCAGAGTATGATAGTACTCACAGAGGTCTATATAGTGATATATGGATAAAATAAGGTGGTAACGCGAAGTCCCTCTCGTCCTTATAATCGAGAGGGACTTTTTATATATCCAAAGGAGAAAAGATTATGATTATTGTATTGAAACCAAAATGTGATGAAAATGATATTAAGAAAGTAACTGACAAGATTGAAAGCTATGGTTTAGAACCACATGTTTCTACTGGTCATGAAACAACTATTATCGGTGTAATTGGTGATACGACTA
>NZ_DBPF01000087.1:0-17312 GCF_002299355.1 Catenibacterium sp. UBA627 | reverse complement strand
GAGCCATCATCTTTTCAGTTATAACTTATACTTTTGCTTATTTCTCTATTTTATCAGTTATAACTGATAAATTTCATATTTATAAATGAAATTTCAGTTATATATGTGATATAACATAAATAGTTATAAGGAAGGGGCTGAGATGAATGATTAAACGTGAACTCTATATGAAACGCATCCGTCCGTTCATTGGATTGGACCTTATTAAGGTAATAACCGGAATTCATCGTTGTGGGAAATCTGTTATGTTAGAACTAATAAAACAGGAACTTATAGAATCAGGTGTTAATCCAACACAGTTTATCTCCATCAACTTTGAAGACTTAAGCTATTCTCATTTACAGACAGCCAAATCTCTTCATGATGAAATTACCAATCGTGCCAAGGAAATCGGTGGTAAAGTTTATCTTTTTTTCGATGAAATTCAAGAAGTGAAAGATTGGGAGAAGTGTATTAATTCTTTTCGTGTTTCATTGGACTATGACATCTATATCACTGGATCAAACGCAAAACTATTATCTGGTGAACTTGCCACTTATTTAGGCGGAAGATATGTAGAGTTTGTCATCTATCCATTTTCTTTTGGAGAATTCATCGAATTATATCGTCCAATTTACCCTAATAATTCAATCCAACTATGTTTTCAAAAGTATCTCATTACTGGAGGTATGCCCTATCTTGCGAATATTCGTTATGTGGATAAACCTTCTAAACAATATCTTCACGACTTATTTAACTCTGTACAGCTTAAAGATATTGTGAAACGCAATAAAATACGTGATGTAGATTTATTAGAACGTATTATTGCATATGTGATTGCGAATGTAGGTACAACCTTCTCTGCAAATTCTCTTGCGAAGTTTCTCAAAAGTGAACAACGTACTGTTGCGCCAGAAACAATCCTAAACTATATCAAATATTGTTGCGATGCTTATCTGTTCTATCAAGTGAAACGAGTTGATCTACAAGGCAAACAGATACTTTCTTCAAATGAAAAGTATTATATTGCAGATCATGGTATCCGTGAAGCTATTTTTGGAGGCAATATGCGAGATATAAATCTCATTCTAGAAAATATTGTCTATCTTGAATTATTACGTCGAGGCTATAAAGTGACTGTTGGTAAAACAGGAGAAAAAGAAATTGATTTTGTATGTGATAAACATGGTGAAAAGTTGTATGTTCAGGTAACATATCTCTTAGCATCAGAAGATACAATTAAACGTGAATTTGGTGCATATGATAATATCCGAGACAATTTCCCTAAGTATGTAGTTTCTCTTGATGAATTTGATATGAGCCGAAATGGTATTAAACATCAAAATATTCATGATTTCCTTTTAACTGAGAAATGGACATAGTAAGAGCAAATCAATCATAGAAAGACAAAATCTTTTTAGATTATTGACAGCACAATCAGAATAACATATATTAATTCTAGTGATCGTTCTGTAGAAACTTGCGAAGCCTACAGGCGGGGGAGAGTTTATATTACTCTCCCTCTTTTTTATTATATGATCATTAATTAGAAATCTCTGTTACTTATAACCAAGAGAAACAAATGATTTCCTATATCCATCAAAATTATGAGAGATCTATAATAACTAAATCAAGTACGAGTTCTTTTTTTTATAATTGAGGTAGGAGGTACCCTATGAATATTATTCAATTTAATCAAGTTAATGGTACAACTATCGATAAAATAGAAGGACAAACACGTTTTGGATATGCAATAAGTGATTATGTTGAATTCTATGAATTCCATAAGAGCCATAAGGGTTCTATGATATCTTTCTATGATTATGAGAACGGTAAGGTTATTCAGCCTTTTAAATGCCAGAAGAATGTATTATATGGAAAGCCTGTATTCCTAAACAACTATTTCTATTTCTTACAAGGAGACTACAACAAAGGAATCATGACTCTCTATAAGTATTTACCAGATAAATTATTAGAAACTGTCACAGAGCTTAATATAAAAAAAATAAACACATATAACTTATGTATCATAGGTGAAAATGTGCATATTATAAGTCAGGATGAGGAATTGGTTTGTTATTATCCTAGAAGGTTTCATTTTAAGATGGATCCACAGGAGAATGTACTCACTATTGATGACAATAAGGTGTACCTATCTAAGTGGATAGAGAATGGATGGGATGATTTCAATGACTGTGCATCAGAAAACTATGAATATTATGAAAAGGTTGTTGTAAGAGATTTTAAAGGACATAAAATATCAGAAGAAAAAGGATGTCTACAGAGGCATAACGATACATGGTGGATATCATGAAAAAGATGGGTGTATTAGTTATTATATTGATATTATTTGGTCTGTATTGTTTTAATTCAAATAAAAAGACATTAGATCTGCCTGATGCATCTAAGGTAGAATTTGCACATGTACATGGAGGCGCTATGACTACTGTCTATAAATTAAATCAAACTACGATTTCTTCTTTGATTAAAGATATAGAAGAAAAGTCATCTTATTCAAAAGAGTCAGTAAACGATAACCCTAATAATGTTGATTATATCAAGGTAAAGATGGATACAAAAACATATTATGTCTATGAAAGAAATGGAAAGACTTATATAGAAGAACCTTATAATGGAATATGGAAGATTCCTTCTGACTTATATAAGACTATTAAGAATAATAAAGATAAGCTGATAGTGGAGTACGAAGATTAATATAGTTTTAGACTATATATAACTGCATATTATATGTATTTCTCAATGATGAGAGTGGTTGTTATAATACAATCACTAACCAAGGAGGAATAAGAAATGGGAAATGTACCTTTTAGATATGATTTTGTAGGAAGTTTTTTAAGACCACAGGCACTCAAGGATGCTAAGGAAGCATTGGATAACGGAAAGTTATCTCAGGAAGATTATGATCATATTGTAGATGAAGAAGTTGTAAAAGTAGTTAAGAAACAGAAGGAATTAGGATACCATGTGATCACTGATGGAGAATTCAGAAGAACATTCTGGCATTTAGATTTCATGTGGGGATTTGAGGGTGTTGAACATAAGAATACCGGTAATGGTGTGAGATTTAATACAGAACTTGCAGTATTGGATGATACTTATCTTGTAGGTAAGATTAAGGCAAAAGCACATCCTTTTGTGGAATACTTTAAGTTCTTAAAACAGTTCGAAGATGAGAATACAGTGGCTAAGTATACTATTCCAGCCCCTGCACAGACTTTCCAGCAGATGATTGTACCTGCTAACTTTGAAACTACAAGAAAGTTCTATGCTACAAATGAAGAATTGATTCATGATATTGGTGTGGCTTATCAGGACATCATTAAACAGTTCTATGATGCAGGATGCCGTAATCTACAGTTAGATGACTGTACTTGGGGTGCGATTGTAGGAGATGCTGCAAAACAGAGATATGAATCTTTAGGACTTGATTTAGAAGAAGTAAAAGCTGAATTACTTGCAGTCAATAACCTTGCATTAGAAAATAAACCAGAAGACATGGTGATTACATCACATATATGCCGTGGTAATTACCATTCTACATTCTTTGCGAAAGGTCCATATAATTCTGTCGCTGATTATGTATTTGCGAAAGAAAATGTCGATGCTTTATATCTAGAATATGATGATGAAAGATCTGGAGGATTTGCACCTCTCGCAAAGGTATCAGAAGATAAGAAGGTTGTATTAGGTTTGATTACAACTAAAACACCTGAATTAGAAGATAAAGAAACAGTGATTAAGAGAATTCATGAAGCAGCTAAGTTTATTCCACTAGATAGACTCTATTTAAGTCCACAATGTGGATTCGCATCATGTGCGATTGGTAATAAACTCACTGAAGAACAGCAGTGGGCTAAATTAAAATTAGTCAAAGAAATTGCAGAAGAGGTATGGGGATAAGAACTTCGAAAGAAGTTCTTTTTTAGTGTAAAAAAAGAAGTAAGATCACTCTTACTTCTTACATCATTGAACAGCCGCCTCTATTGCCACCACGTTTATCATCTACTTCATAGTGGGCATTGAATTCTCTGTTGATTTCATCTAATTCTTTTAAACCATCAATATACGCATCATACATAGAAATGATTCCCTGTGAACAACCATCACATAAACCATCTACTATACCTAATGCATCATTCACAATTTGTTCTCTTTGTTCTCTTGTTGTATTCTTGATTAAAATATCTTCTTTGACCATAGTAACCCCCTGTATTGTCCTTTGTCCTTATTTTTAAATCTGATTGCATTCACAGGACAATGATGTAAACATCTTAAACACATCATACACTGTTCTTTTCTAAATGTCACATGGTCTTTGATTTCTATCGCCTGTTCAGGACATTCTTTCACACATAAGCCACAATGAATACAAGATTCATCAATGGTTAAGTTATCTGTTTTTCTTACCTGTTTATATTGAAACGAACAGGCCTTATTAATAAGAACTGGTACTGTTCCTTTCAAGTAGTCCCCTATTCTTCTTTCTTTGATTGTAGTAATGATTTCTTCTATTTGAGGATCTATTTGAGATTCTACCTTTTCATTTTTAGATGCATCATACATAGGAATATACGTATCCACCATTTTCACACCATACATAGCATAAAAGCCTGTGCCTTTCTTCTGCATAATACTATTCGCTTCTTTACCTATATTCCCTGGTTTACCACCATAAGTCACGACAAGATAAAAATAAGACTTAGAAGAGACAGACAATCTTTCTAAGAAATCCTTCACTATATAAGGTAAACCAAAGAAATAAACAGGTGTGACTATACCAATCATTTCATCCTGTTTAATGCTTTGAGCTGATTCAATAGATTGCATAGTATCCTGTAAGGACTTAGAAAGTGCTTCTGCTACATAGCGACTATTTCCTGTTCCACTAAAATAATAAATCATTGTATTACTCCTTTTAAAAGAGGAAACGCATTGCGTTTCCTTATGGTCTCATTCCTAATCCACCTTCAAGAGTGATTGTTTCACCAGTCATATATTTGAAGTCTGGAGAAGTTAATTGTACAACAACACGTCCGATTTCTTTTTCATTGTCACCAAAATGTCCCATAGGTGGTGTATGAACATTCGCCTTGAAAGCTTCTGGATAGGTTTTTTCAAACTTTTCAAGCTGTGCAGTCCAAGCAAGTGGACATACAACATTTACGTTGATACCAACTGCAGCCCATTCAGTTGCAGCAACACGTGTTAAACCACGGATACCTTCTTTTGCACCAGCGTAAGAGCACTGACCTTTGTTTCCGAATAATCCAGCACCAGATGCGAAGTTGATGACTGAACCTTTTGTTTCTTTTAAGTATGGATAACATGCTTTCATATAATAGAATGCTGCATATAATCCTGAATACATAGCTAAATCAAACTGTTCTGTAGTATGTTCTGCAAGAGATACACCAGATGCACTTGCCTGTGCATTATTGACTAATGCATCAATATGACCAAACTTTTCAATTGCCTTTCTACAACTGGTTTTACTACTGCTTCATTATCAGCATCTGCATTCACATCAGCCTGCACTGGAAGAACTTCTACATTATAAAGTCTTTCAATTTCTTCTTTTGCATCTTCTAGTTTCTTTAAGTTACGTCCAGTAATCACAATATTTGCGCCTTCTTTCGCAAATGCTGTTACGATACCATAACCAATTGAACCACATGTACCATCTTCAAGTACTGCACGTCAACCACCAGTCACAATGACAGTCTTACCTTCTAAAAATCCCATATTATTTACCTTCTTTCTTTTTAATTTAAAAGCGTTAAAATAATTATACATAATAAAATCTTAAAAGTGTAAGAATATGGTATTTATTAATTAATTCCTTTGTCTACTTCATTCTTATTAGGAATGCTGAACATTTCATTACTGATGATATTTTCAGGATCATCCACACCTTGATTCAATAACATGATCAGTGATACCCAGACAAAGATATCATAAGGGTTGAAATACTTATTTTTTTCTAGAAAACGGAGCTTTGACTGCGCAAAGTTTACGATGTTATCTCTATTTTCTATAATAAATTCATCGAGTTCATGAACATACATATAGCCAAGATTATGGAATCTTTTTACAACTCTTAATTCAGATATAATATAAGGCTCTTCTTTAATTGATACATTGAACTGTTCACAGATGATCTGTGTTAATTCACTCATAATAGGAGAATCATGATAATAAGTCATGAGAGAGTTATAGTTCAAGTCTGTCTTTAATACCTTCTCTATATGATCAATACCCTTATTGTATTCTTCTATATCATCTCTTATATTCACAAATTCTTCATCTAGTATTTCTAGAGTCGCACTGAGTCTTGTGAGTCTTCTACGAATATCCTTAGGTATTTCATATTGTGACTTATAACCTAGACCATGTTCTACTTCAGCCCAAGAATGCTGGAGAATAGTTCTAATCTGTATTTCAAAGACAATATGACGATAATCTGAATACTCTATCATATTCAGTCTTGCTTCATTATATTTTACTAATAAATGAAGAGAATTATAACCGAAATCAATACGGTCATCGTAGTTCTTCTTTCTCTTATCATTGTATTCCACAATATCAAAGTTCTGTTTAATCAACTTATAAATGACATCAATATCTGATTCGAATAATGTAATAATACGGCATGCAACGATATCTGTAATATCATTAACATCCTTGTACTTATGTTTTAAACAGATTTTACGTCTTAATGCATCTTCTGTTTTAATACGTATCGCAAAATTAGAAATCTTTATATTATTCTTTGTAATGATATTTTCAATAATATCTGTAATATCATGTTTTAATGAACGATAGAGACTCTGATTGTCATAATATTGTTGGATGATATGATTTTCAATTCTTTTATCCATCTTTTACACCTCTTAACTATCATACATATGATACATTAACTTAATGTGAAGAAAAAGCGAAAGATTAATTCTTTCGCTTTTGATGGTTAGTCTTACACATATTCATTAGTTAATTTTTTCTGCCTGTATATAATCGTCCAATATTCATTCCTATTTTTTGTGCAAATGCACATTTTCATGTAATACGCTGAAACATGCTGCACTCACAACCCCCTATTAAATCAAAAAACGCCAGAACTGGATATCAAAATCCCATTCCGACGTTATTGATTGCAATTATCTTATTAACTTTTCACTTTAGGACTTTCGCTTTTGATAGTTTCTTAAGTAATATATACCAGCAACACCCACAATAATAAATACTATAGATGTGAGTTGGGCCATACGGATAGGACCTAACATAAGTGAGTCCGTACGTAATCCTTCCACAAATACTCTCACAATACCATAACCGATAAAGTAAGAGAAAAACTGTTCACCTGTACATTGTGCTTTCTTCTTAACTACAAGAATAATCACAAGAAAGACAATCAAGTTCCCTACTGATTCATAAAGGAATGTAGGATGATGATAAGCTCCCTCAATATACATATTGTTGATGATAAATTGAGGAAGATGTAATAACTTGAGGAAATTTAATGAAACAGCTGAACCAAATGCTTCATGGTTGAAGAAGTTTCCCCAGCGACCACATGCCTGAGCAATGAGTACACCTGGCATAATCGCATCTCCTGCCACCAAGAAAGGAATATCCTTCTTTTTAAAGAAGTAATAGCTATAAATGAGTGCAGCTATGATTCCACCCTGTATTGCTAGTCCACCATGCCATATCGCAATAATTTCTTCAGGATGAGATGCATAGAGTTCTTTCCACATGAAGATAACATACCAGATACGGGCACCAATGATTCCTGTCATGAGTACTCCAAAGAAGTAATCTGATAAAATTTCAGAACTATAGCCTAATTTCTTAAAATTATACTGACCTAGCAGATAGGCAATAAATGCACCAATAATGATACATACTGCATACATATGAATCTGCAGAGCACCGATTTTAAGAAATATATTATATTCTGGAAAGAATTGCATAACTTACACCTGCTTACTTTTAATGTTTTCAAGGATTCTATTCACGAATTCTTTACTTGAATCAAATCCAGAATCCTTAAGCTGCATATTCATAACAGCTGCTTCAATAATAACTGACATAGAACGTCCGCCAGTTACTGGTACAACAATCTTAGGAATAGGAACTGAAAGAATATCTTCAGTAACATCATCTTCTTCTGCTCCAATACGTCTATATTCACGGGATGGTAACCATCTTTCTAACTGAATAATAAGGTCTACCTTTTCTTTTGGAAGAACACTGGCAGCCCCAAACATCTTAGATGCATCAATAACACCAATACCACGGATTTCTAGTAAGTTCTTTAAGACAGTGGGTGCTTTCCCAATAATAGACTGACCAATATGATAAAGTTCTACTGCATCATCCGCAATCAGCTGATGTCCTCTCTTAATAAGTTCAAGGGCGATTTCGGATTTACCAATACCACTATCCCCTTTAATAATGACACCTTTACCATAAATATTTAAGAATACACCATGGATCTGTGTTTCTGGTGCTAAGAGTTCGTCTAACTTACCCATTAAGTTAATAGATACTCTTCCTGTTGCCATTTCTGTTTCAAAGATTGGGAAGTTTCTCTTACATGCAATATTTTTTAGAATCTCTGGTGCTTCATATCCCTTTGCAATAATAATACAAGGTGTTTCATCATTCACAAGTTTAGAGAAGCATGCTAGCTGACTCTCTTTTGTCATTTCTCTAATAAATATATTTTCTTTATCACCTAATAGAATAATTCTTCTAAAATCACTATGTTTAAAGAAACCTGCAAGCTCAAATCCAGGACGGTTGATTTCTGCGATAAATACTTCTCTTTCTAAAGATTCTTCATCTCCAGATACACGTTTATAGGCTGGATTATTCATCAAGTCTTTTAGTTTTACGGACTTTCCCATAAAATACCTCCTTACAATAGGTTCTTAAGAAAGCGTCCTGTATGGCTCTTTTCACACTTTGCCACCTTTTCAGGGGTACCTTCCACAACTATTGTACCACCATTGTCGCCACCTTCCAATCCTAAATCGATGATGTGATCTGCGACCTTAATCACATCTAAATTATGTTCAATAACTAAGACTGTATCACCATTATCCACAATCTTCTGTAATACACCAATCAATCTATTCACATCATCACTATGTAATCCTGTTGTTGGTTCATCAAGAATATAAAGTGTTTTACCTGTTGAACGTTTTTGTAACTCAGATGCAAGCTTCACTCTTTGTGCTTCACCACCAGAAAGTGTTGTCGCACTTTGGCCAAGTTTAATATAACCAAGACCCACATCATAAAGTGCTTTAAGTTTAGTATAAATACGAGGAAGATTTTCAAAGAAAGTAAGTGATTCTTCTACAGTCATTTCTAATACATCATAGATGTTCTTATCCTTATAAGTCACCTGTAATGTTTCTTCATTATAACGATGTCCATGACATTCTTCACAAGGTACATAAACATCTGGAAGGAAGTTCATAGAGATACGTTTTACCCCATCTCCTTGACATGCTTCACAACGTCCACCCTTCACATTAAAGGAGAAACGTCCTTTATCATATCCACGTATTTTAGCTTCTGGTGTTTTCGAAAATAAATCACGAATATCATCAAAGACACCTGTATAAGTCACAGGATTAGAACGTGGTGTACGACCAATTGGTTCCTGTGATACTTCAATAACTTTATCAATATTCTCTATACCACGTATTTCTTTATGTTTACCAGGTAATTCACGTGAACGATAAATCTTAGCACGTAGTGCTTTACATAAAATATCATTCACTAATGTAGATTTACCTGAACCAGATACACCTGTTACCGCAATAAACTTACCAAGCGGAAACTTCACATTAATATTCTTTAGGTTATGTTCCTTAGCTCCGCGTACTTCTAAATAAAGACCATTTCCTTTATGTCTTGTTTTTGGTACATCAATCTTCTTTCTGCCAGATAAATAATCACCTGTAATAGAATTTTCATTGGCGGCAACTTCTTCAGGTGTACCATAGGCAATCACCTGTCCACCATGAATACCTGCACCAGGACCAATATCCACAATATAATCAGAAGCACGCATTGTGTCTTCATCATGTTCTACGACAAGCACACTATTTCCTAGATCACGCATTTCCTGTAGTGTATGAATGAGTTTCTCATTGTCTCTTTGATGAAGTCCAATAGAAGGTTCATCTAATACATAAAGAACTCCCGTTAAGCGTGAACCAATTTGAGTTGCTAGACGAATGCGCTGTGCTTCGCCACCGGATAAGCCTCCTGCACGTCTAGAAAGTGTTAAATAGCCTAATCCTACTTCATTCAAGAATGTAAGTCTGTCATGAATTTCTTTTAAGATCAAATGGGCAATCTTTTCTTCCATTTCTGATAGTTTAAGATTTTCCACAAATTCTAAAGCTTTCTCAATAGAAAGATTAGTGAATTCAATAATATTCAACCCACCAACTTGTACACTTAAAACCATTTCATTCAATCTTGCACCATGACATGTAGGACAGGTATGTTCAGCCATAAATGACGCATACCATTCTTTAGACCATTTAGAAGATGTTTCTTCATAACGTCTTTGAATAAGTGTAACGACACCTTCAATATAGTTTGTTGTACGAGAAACATTACCCGAAGAAGAGACAATTGTATAAGTAATAGGTTCATGAGAACCAGTAAAGATAATATCTCTTTCTTCTTCATCAAAGTCCTTTAAAGGCTTATCTAAATCAATATGATAATATTCGCATAGTTTTAAGAAACGCTGCCATTCAATACGATCAGTCCCTACTGCTGTCTTGAAATAACGTATACCACCCTCATTAATACTCAAGTTCCAGTCAGGTACTAATAAGTCTAGATCCACTTCTTCCTTAATACCTAAACCTTTACAATCAGGACAAGCACCTAATGGATTATTAAAAGAGAATAAACGTGGTTCTAGCTTAGGAACAGAGAAACCACAAATAGGACAGGCATAGTTAGAAGAGAAAAGCTTTTCTGTACTCTGTGTAAGGTTCTCTACAATAGCTTCACCATCTGTTAATTTTAAAGCTGTTTCTAAGGATTCAATGAGACGTGTACGATAGCCTTCTTTTTTCTTAATACGATCGACAATGACATCGATGGTATGCTTTTTATTTTTTTCTAGAGTAATGTCTTCATCAAGAGTATACATATTTCCATCTACTTTGACTCTGACATACCCTTCTTTTCTTAATTTATCAAAGAGATCTTTATGTGTTCCCTTTTGATTCATAGCCATACGTGCAAGAATCTGAAGTTTATCTCCATCATCATATGTATCCACAATATCACCCATCTGTTTTAATGTCTGGGCTTCTATCTTAATCCCATGATGAGGACAATAAGCATGTCCTACACGAGCATATAACAAACGTAAATAATCATAAATTTCTGTTACTGTACCAACAGTAGAACGTGGATTATTCGATGTTGTTTTCTGATCAATCGCAATAGCAGGTGATAACCCTTCTATTGAATCCACATCAGGTTTTTCCATTCCACCTAAGAACTGTCTTGCATAAGAATTCAATGATTCTACATAACGTCTTTGACCTTCTGCATAGATTGTATCAAACGCAAGAGATGTCTTCCCACTTCCTGATAAACCTGTCATAATCACAAGTTTATTTTTAGGAATATCTATATTCACATTTTTGAGGTTATTGACACGTGCACCCCTCACTGCAATGACATCCTGTTTCATTCTTCAACCTCCTTATAATCACTTCTTTATTTAAACCCTGTAATTGGTAGTCATAGGCTAGAGAAAGTATTTTAGAATAATCCTGATGATTCTCAAAACCTTCATTTATTAAATCTTTACCTGTCACAATAGGAACAGGTGCATGGTCTCCACACATAGACACCATTTCTTCTACATAAGCATTCAATTCATTGATAGAAGCACTTGTAACCATACCTCTTCCTAACTTATCACATCTTGCAAGATAGAGAAGATCCTTTAAAGGTGCCTTCTGATCTATTGCTTTTAAGAAGCGTAAGAATTTAATCTTTCTTGCATGATTACGAGAAAATGTAGGTAATACCATATGATATTGAATCATGGTATAAATATATCTTTTCTGTTTATGAGAGAGAATCAGATCCACCTTTTCATCAAAAAGGGCGGCACCTTCTTCTGCATGACCATAAGCATGTCCTTCTGGTGTTGTTACAAGTGGTTTACCTATATCATGTAATAAGGCACTCCACATAAACCATAACGGTTCACTTGTATGATGTTTACATAATGCTGCTAAATCAGTTACCAGCATTGTATGATTCCAGACACTGCCTTCTGGATGATAGTCTGTTCTCTGATGGGTTGTATCTAAGTCCTGTAAGTAGAACGGAAGGCCATGAATGTCTCTTAAGAAATTGAGTCCCTGTGAAGGATATAATCCCATCAATATCTTACAGTATTCTGTATAAATACGTTCTATGCTGAGAGTATCTAATCCCCCTTCTTCTACGATAGATTGACATAGATTTTTTGTATCTGGATCCATCTTGAAGCCATAACGTGACATGAAGGACGCTCCTCTTAGTACTCGTAATGGATCTTCTGAGAAATGCTCCACATTCGTTGCACGAAGAATACCATTCTTTAAATCCTTCTGCCCTGAATAGAAATCAATGACTGTTCCTGTTTCTATATCATATAACATACTATTAATCGTAAAATCTCTTCTTGCACAGGCTTTTTCTAAAGGAAGATCAGGATCCACAATAACATTAAAGTCCTGATGCTTGAGTCCTGTTTTTTCTTCTATTCTTGGTAAGGCGAATTCATAGCCTTCAAGAGTAGACAAATGAACCACCGCAAATGCCGCACCCATGACCTGTACTGTTCCAAAGGGTGACAATACTTCCTTTAAAGCCGCAAAAGAGAGGTGATGTACTTCTACATCAATATCTTTAGATCTTCTTTTTAATAGAAAATCACGTACACATCCTCCTACTAGATATACATGTCCTCCAGCCTGTTTAATTGCCTCAAAGACATCTAATGCGAGAGGTGTGAGACTAAATTCACTTTCCATCTTTAATCTCCTCTATCATATCTCGAAGTTCCATAGCACGTTCAAAGTCAAGCAACTTCGCTGCTTCTTTCATCTGTCTTTCTAATTCCTCAAGAAGAACCTTCTTATCCTTCTTAGGTGCTTTACGGCCTTTCTTGACAAGCTTCTGTGCTTCATCAATGACTTCCTGACCATGGATAGCTTCTCTAATTTCTTTCTTAATTGTTGTTGGAGTAATACCATGAGCCTTATTATAAGCTTCCTGTATTTCTCTACGACGACTTGTTTCATCAATGGCACGCTGCATAGAATCAGTGATACGATCTGCATACATAATAACATGACCATCCGCATTTCTTGCCGCACGACCAATTGTCTGGATCAACGAACGTTCACTTCTCAAGAAACCTTCCTTATCTGCATCTAAGATACATACAAGAGAAACTTCTGGAAGGTCTAAACCTTCTCTTAATAAGTTGATACCAATCAAAACATCATATTTACCCAAACGTAAATCTCTTAATATTTCTGTACGTTCTAATGTTTTTGTTTCTGAATGAAGATAAGCAACCTTTAAACCAAATTCCTTAAGATAATCAGTTAAATCCTCAGCCATTCTCTTTGTAAGAGTCGTAATAAGTACACGTTCATTTCTTTCTATACGTAACTGTATTTCACTAATAATATCATCAATCTGATCTTCTATTGGACGTACTTCAATAATAGGATCTAATAATCCTGTAGGACGAATAATCTGTTCAACATATTCACCATGTACACCTTCTAACTCATAATCACCTGGTGTAGCGGATACAAATATTGCCTGGGGAATAAGTTTTTCAAACTCTTCAAAACGAAGTGGTCTATTGTCCAATGCACTTGGTAAACGGAAACCATATTCCACTAATGTTTCTTTACGACTTCTGTCTCCATTAAACATACCTCTGATCTGCGGAAGCATAACATGAGATTCATCGACAATAAGCAAGAAATCATCTGGAAAATAATCTATTAAACAATAAGGTCTTTCTCCTGGCTTTCTTCCATCAATATGACGTGAATAGTTTTCAATACCTGGACAGATACCTACTTCTCTCAACATTTCAATATCATGTCTTGTACGGTTATCGATTCTTTCATACTCAAGTGGTTTTGCGGCATCCTGGAAATACTGTAGTCGGTCTTTTAATTCTTCTTCAATCGTATCACAGGCATGAAGCATCTTTTCTCTGCTGGTAATATATTCTTCAGCCGGATAAATCGTATATGTATTATAAGAAGCCTGAACATGACCAGTCAAAGGATCAACTTCTGTAATACGATCTACTTCATCACCAAATAATTCAATACGTATAATATAAGATTCAGTATGACCTGGTACTATTTCAATGACATCACCACGTACTCTAAAAGTACCTTTGACCTGGTCCATATCATTTCTAGTATATTGTCTATCTACTAAGAATGTGAGTAATTCACGTCGATCAATTTCCTGACCCACACGTAAAGAGAAAATCATTTCCTGATAACTCTGTGGATTACCTAAACCATAAATAGCGGCCACAGATGCAACAACAATCGTATCTTTTCTTTCTAATAAAGAATTCATAGCAGCAGCTCTTAACATCTCTATTTCTTCATTTGTTTGTGATTCTTTATCAATATATGTATCACTCTTAGGAATATAGGCTTCTGGCTGATAGAAATCGAAGTTTGAAATAAAGTATTCTACACGATTTTCTGGAAAGAATTCCTTTAATTCGCTATAAAGCTGTCCAGCTAATGTTTTATTGTGTGATAGTACAAGAGTAGGTTTATTCACCTGTGCAATCACATTCGCAAAGGTAAATGTCTTACCAGTCCCTGTACCACCTAATAAGACCTGTGTCTTTTTACCTTCATGAATTCCTTTCACAAGTTCTTTAATAGCTTCTGGCTGATCTCCCATTGGTTCAAATTTTGATACAAGCTTGTAAGACATATAATCCCTTCTTTCTATATTAAAGTAAGTACTTTCTGTAATGTATTGTCATATTCTTTATGACTTAATCTTTCTGCAAGTACACTAACCATGCATTCCTGATCACTATATTCTAATACACCATCTACAGTTAAACCATGATCCTGTTCAAAACGTTTAAGTGCATCACTTACACCCTGTGAGAAATAACCATCTGTACGACCTGGATTATAACCAAGTACTTCTAATAATCTTTCCATAACAATAATAGAATTATTCACATTATCCACATAATACTTATCACTATAATAAGTGAAATAAGCAGATAAGAGAGACTGATCCTCTACTGTCACATCAGGAGTCCATCCCTTCTTATTAATATTCACACCCTTAGGTGTATACCACTTTGCATAAGTATATTTCAATACAGAACCATCAGTTAAGTTCGTCTGTGCCTGGATAGTCCCTTTACCATAAGATTGCTGCCCAATAAGTTTATATCCCTGTATTTCTTTAAATGTACCTGCACATAATTCTGATGCACTAGCTGTTCCACCATTCATTAAAATATAACCATTAGAAAATGCATAATGTGTCTTTGTATTATCCTTATATGTTTCAGTCTGACCCTTTTTATTCTTAACAGTAAAAAGTGTTTCACCCTTCTCATTAAATAAAGAAAGTAGATCTCTAGCGGCAGTAATATAACCCCCACCATTCCCTCTTAAGTCTAGAATAATATCTGAGACATTCTGTTTCTTAAACTCTTTTAAAGCTTTTTCTACATGCTGTGCAGTTGTATCTCCAAAAGTAGAAATATTCACATAACCATATGTTTTATTATTTTTAGTTCCTACATAATAAGTGACATCGGAACTGAAGTTCTTACGTACTGCTTTCACATTCAAAGTCTGTTTAAGTCTTTTTACCTTTAAAGAAACTTCTGTACCTTCATTTCCTTTAATATGTTCCTGCATTTCTGTACTTGTCAACCCATTGAGTGATTTATTATCTGCTTCAGTAATAATATCTCCTGCCTTAAGTCCAGCCTTTTCAGCACTGCTTCCTTCTATAATACCAGTCAATAAAGCACCACTATGAACTGGAGAAAAATAAACACCAATACCACTATAGCTGCCATTTATATCACTATTAAATTCTTTATTTTCCTGAGAAGACATAAAAGAGGAATGTGAGTCTCCTAGACCATTTACTAACCCTTGAATCATACGATCTTGAATAGATGTTTGAGAATCTGTTGTATCTAACCAGTTATTATTTAATAAATCTACTACTTCATCGACTAATGTGAGATTTGTTTTCTCATTCGCATTTGCATTACTATTATGGAATACTATATAACCACTACCAAAACCAAGGGCTAAACATAGCACCCCTATCACTATATATTTGATTAATAAACTTTTCTTTCTTTTATTTAGTTCCATGTTCAAGTCACCTCGTTTCATTATTTTATCATAACATTGATGTTTTGAGTAGAAACTTGACCAAAAAGAAAAGATCCCTATACAGGGATCTTCCATTATTTAATTCAGATTTGATTAAGCTAATTCTGAGAAATACTTGATTGTCTTAACCATGTTAGAAGTGAATGAGTTTTCGTTGTCGTACCAAGATACAACCTGAACTTCACTATTTCCATCAGGTAAAGCTGTAACCATAGTCTGAGTTGCGTCAAATAATGAACCGTAAGTCATTCCAACGATGTCAGAAGATACGATTTCGTCTTCATTGTAACCGAATGAATCAGTTGCAGCAGCCTTCATAGCAGCGTTAACTTCATCAACAGTAACAGTACCCTTAACAACAGCTGTTAAAACTGTAGTTGATCCAGTTGGAACTGGTACACGAACTGCAGAACCGATTAATTTACCATTTAATTCTGGGATAACTAAACCGATAGCTTTTGCAGCACCTGTAGATGATGGTACGATATTAACTGCAGCAGCTCTAGATCTTCTTAAGTTACCTTTTCTCTGTGGTCCATCAAGAAGCATCTGGTCACCAGTGTAACCATGAACTGTTAACATGATACCACCCTGGATTTCTGCTAACTTGTTTAATGCATCAGCCATTGGAGCTAAGCAGTTTGTAGTACAAGAAGCTGCAGAGATAACCTTATCATCTGCTGTTAATGTTTTGTTGTTTACGTTGAATACGATAGTCTTAAGATCGTTTCCAGCTGGAGCTGAAATAACAACCTTCTTAGCACCTGCAGCTATATGAGCTTCAGCTTTTGCTTTTGAAGTGTAGAAACCAGTACATTCAAG
>NZ_DBPF01000142.1:398-7199 GCF_002299355.1 Catenibacterium sp. UBA627 | reverse complement strand
AATAAGCAGAAAAATGAAAACACCTATTAATTTTTTCATAATTACCTCCATATAAAAAACGTGGATACCCACGTTTCTATATATATTCTTGTTTTATATTTTTGTCAATAGTGTTCACTTTAACCAGCGAATTTCATCACCATGAATATAATACCATGAACCATTATAGAGATTAGAATTACTATAGCTATTCTCTAAAACACCATTCTTAATATAACATAACTGACCATTCAAATGAATCATGCCTGTTTTACTAAAGTCTACCATACCATTCACGACATAATAGTTCTGTCCATTGTATTCTACTAATCCGGTGTAGCTCTTATCCATCTTACCTTGATGTACATAATACCATTGATCATCAATCTGCATTAAAGTATCCTTATTCGCAACAACACCATTTTCTACATAATACCAGGTTTTATTTGCTTTTATAGAACCTGTCATAGTCTTATCTGTATGACCATTTGTAAGATAATACTGCTGATCATTATAAGACCAGATTCCCGTGTATGATGTATCTACTTTACCTTCATCCACCTTATAATATTCACCATCATTTTCTACAATACCTGTCTTAGATGTATCTACAATACCATTGACCATATAATAGTTATCATAAAGACCTGTGATATTTATAAAGTGTCTATTCTTAACTGCATAAATACCTGCACCAATCTTAATAGAAGCAGCTTTTGTATAGACAGGCACATTATTACATTTCATGAAATAACCACCTATTGTTTCACCAAGAGCACGCTGTCCGTATTTATTAGGATGATGACCATCGGATGAAAAATAGCTCTGATTACCATTTAAGGCATTTTCACTATTAGTAATATAAATACCTCCTGCTTCTTTTGTACCATCCTTATATGCCTGTATAACAGTCTTAAAATGTTCATTTACAGAATCTCCTGTCATACCTACATAGACCTTTGCTTTCGGATAGAGCGTCTGTGCCTTTTTTACTGTTTCATAGACTTTATTCTTAATTGTCTTATAAGAAAAATCCTTATCATTATAGCCACCTGTAATGACTACATATTTCGCATTTCTTTTACCTTTGCCTTCATCTAATAAAGTACTAAATGTGCGTCCATCAGACTTTTTCACAAACCCTACACCACCATACGATGCTGAAGTATATTTCAGATGTGCTTTGCGGCATGCCTGGACATACCATAAATTATATCCCACGATCATACCATCACTTGAATAACCTTGTGTATATGAATCACCAATGAACTGAACAAGATCATTGGAATAAGCATCAACAGATGGAGTCAGGCCTATACAAAGTACAAAGATAAGGAATAAACCTAATAACCTTTTCATATAGAACCTCCTCTTACTAAAAAAACGTGGTCTCCCACGTCTTGGACCATTGGTGCTCGGAATGGGATTTGAACCCACACGGCATAAACCACCAGTACCTGAAACTGGCGTGTCTACCATTCCACCATCCGAGCATTCAACAGTGTTGATTTTATTCTCGTTTTATTTATTTGTCAATTACTATTCATGATGACATTCACAATTATCATGACTGCATCCACAAGTTGCTTCTGCATCAGGAGTTAAAGTACCAGCTAAATAAGCTTTCACTGCAGCATCACAATCACCAGTTACTCCACCCACTACATTAATATTAGAACCACTTAATGCCATAATAGCACCTCTACCAATACCACCACAGATCAATACATCTACATTCATATTAGATAATAAGATAGCTAATGCACCATGACCTAATCCTTCTGTACCTACAACCTGTGATTCTTTGATTTCATTATTTTCAATATCATATAATTTAAACTGTGAAGTTTTACCAAAGTGTTGAAACACTGATTCATTTTCATAAGTTACTGCAATTCTCATAATATGTTCTCCTTTTACGTCTATCACAGGATATCCTGCCTTTTTTGCACATTCATTACATTCAATTCTTAAAGGATAGCCTTCCATTATACTACGTGCTATCTTTTTTCTTGCCCCGGCATATATTTCAGTGACTGTTGTACGTGAGATATTCATTTTTTTAGCACACTTGGCATGAGTATAAGATTTATAATCAATTAAGCGTATGACTTCAAATTCGTCTAAAGCAAGCTCTATATAGCCTCTTTGAGGAATGCCATCAGGCACAAACATATTGTAGTCAGGAACTCCTGTAATTGTCCTTGATCTCTTTGGTCTAACCATACACGCCTCCAGTTACTGACATATGTCGATAACATTATATCACAAACACTATGAAAAAAAAGCAGTTTTTCACTGCTTTATAGTAATCTAATAGCGCCTTGTTCTCTT
Source organism: Catenibacterium sp. UBA627 (assembly GCF_002299355.1). Taxonomy (NCBI): domain Bacteria; kingdom Bacillati; phylum Bacillota; class Erysipelotrichia; order Erysipelotrichales; family Coprobacillaceae; genus Catenibacterium; species Catenibacterium sp. UBA627. The sequence continues at coordinate 4,886 of NZ_DBPF01000142.1, read as the reverse complement.
GTATGAATCACATAACATGATCCTTTTCCTAAAATAGAATCCATATAAGCAACATAGTCTTTTAATCTATCAGTTTTCACAAAGGCTAGCATGGTTCCTGAGAATCCTCCACCATTGACCTTTACAACTCCATCATCACCTAAGTAATTCTCACTTAAGACAATAGCTGTTCCAACATTTTGACAACGTGTACTTCCCTGTGGATAAATATTCTGAAGAGCTTTAAAAGTAGAATCGCCCGATTCTCTCACTAATCTAAGGAATGTATCAAAGTCTCCCCTTTCAAGAGCTTCTGACTGCTTTAAAACACGTTCTTCTTCTTTAAAGAAATGAAGTGCTCGAAGTGCTGGTCGATCTCCTACTCTTGCTCTAACAATACGATAATTCTTCATAAACTCATCAAAAGAGACTTCTCTTAAGACATCTTTCTTAAAGAAGTGAGCGACCTCAATCATTTCTGCAGGCACTGCATCATAATCAACTGTATTATCTGATCTAATCAGATTAGAATTCACACTGCATAAAGTATAATCAAAATTAGAAAAATCAATATTTAGTTTACAAATATCTGGTGAATTAGGATCCTTAAAATCCACTTTAATAAATCCACCTACACAGCAGACACATTCATTCATTAAACCACTTGGTTTACAATAAAATGTATTTGTCGCAAAGCGACCAATCTGGACAAGATATTTATTTTCAATCTGTCCTTCATTATATAAATGGTTAATAATTGTACCAATCATAATACCAAAGTTAGCACTAGAACCTAGACCTACATTTCTAGGAATGCTGCATTCAATATAAGCATTAAAACCACCAATATGATAATTCTTCTGGTTCAATCCAAATAAAACACCATTGATCAATGATTCCATTGTACCTTTCTTGGCTTCATTATATTTTATATTTTCTGTATCTATTTCATTAATACTCATTTCATTATAGATTACTTTTGCATAGCGCTCTTGTTTCGCAATTATCGCAATAGAATCTAACTGAATAGCAGATGCAAGTACACGTCCACGCTGGTGATCTGTATGATTGCCACCAATTTCACATTTACCTGGAACACTGATGATCATAATATCCTGATCACCAAAATAATCAATAAAGGACTGGACGGCATCTTTGTATCTGAGTATCTGTTGATCTAATTTCTCTGAATAGATTTCCTTTAATATAGAAATCATTTCACCACTAGAAAGTCTTTTCATTACATCAGATGCTTTCATGATTTTATCTCCTTTTTTGTAATCGGTTGCCTTTCTATTTTAACACTTATTTCATCTAATACAATGTTTCTAACTCTTTTTTAACTGTAATCTTACATAATCAATTTATATAATATTTGTGCATAATGTGCATAACTGTGAATAATTCATTTTCATGTGTATATATCGTATATTTTTAAATTGTATGTAAACTGCAGTTTTAAAACACCTATTTTAAGGTGTTAAATAGCCTTACTTATACACTAAGACTATTTAGAATTTGTAATGACTTTGTCATTATATGTAAACGAATACAAAAAAAGAATAGTGATTATTCACTATTCGAGTCATCTAATGCAGCTCCATTTGTTTCAATAATATGCTTCATCCAGTTATAAGACTTTTTCTTTGTGCGCTTGAGTGTACCATGTCCTTTATCATCCATATCTACATAAATAAAGCCATAGCGTTTCTTCATTTCACCAGTGGATAGTGAAACTAAATCAATAGGTGCCCACATTGTATAACCTAAACAATCCACACCATCCTCATTGATTGCATCAGCCATTGCAGAAAGATGTTTTTTTAGATAATCAATACGATAATCATCTTCTACATATCCGTTCTCATCGGCTTCATCAATGGCACCCATACCATTTTCTACAATAAAGATTGGTTTCTGGATACGATCATAGATTTCATTCATACAATAACGTAATCCTAACGCATCAATAGGCCACCCCCAAGGTGTATTTTCTAGATAAGGGTTACTAGATCCACCTACATTAAACCAAGGATCTCCTTCTTTGGTTGTATTTGAACGATAATAAGAGAATGAAACAAAGTCTAATTGTCCTTCTTTCAAGATATCTTTTTCTTCATCTGTAATAGGAAGAGACTCTACACCATGGTGAGCCCATACTTCTTTTGCGTAAGGATGGTAATAACCTCTTGCCATTGTATCAATAAAATACCAGTTTTCTCTTCTTTCTAACATATGGTGGAACATATCTTCTGGCTTGCATGTTGCAGGATAGAGTTCACTCATCGCATACATTGCCCCAAACATTGAATCAGGCATCATCTTATGACCTAAAATGACTGCTTTTGCACTTGCAATAAACATATGATGTGCACCTAGATAACGTGTATAGCCATCACTTTCTCTTGTGCCACATGGACCAAATCCTCTGACTGCGTTGATTTCATTAAATGTCAGCCAGTATTTACATCTAGAACCATAACGTTCAAATAATGTTTGACAGTACTTCACATAACAATCAATAACATGTTTATTCGCCCAGCCATTGTATTTAATAGCGAGATGCATAGGCATTTCATCATGACAGATTGTGATAAGTGGTTCCATACCATGCTTTTCTAATTCATTGATGACATCATCATAGAACTTTAATCCTTCCTCATTAGGTGTTAATTCATCTCCAGTTGGATAAATACGACTCCAGCAGATAGAAAAACGAAATACATTAAATCCCATGCCTGCCATGAGTTCAATATCTTCTTTATAGTGATGATAAAAGTCTACAGCCTGATGACTTGGATAATACTGGTCATCTAAAAAGATAGGTTTTGCGTCTTGTGGTACTGGATCAGCATAAAAGAATGAGCTTCTAGGTCTAATGATAGAACCATCTGCTCTTTGTAAAGTATGAGCTCTTGGATGTTCTAATGAACCATCTGTTTCATAGTCATGAGAAAGTAATCCTCTTCCTCCTTCATTAAATCCACCTTCATACTGAAAGTCCGCAGTGGCTCCACCCCACAAGAATCCTTCTGGTAATTGTTTCATATTCATATCTCCTTTTGATAATATTATCATTCATATATGATAATATTCACACTATTTAATAGTTTTGTCAAGCATTATTGACAATATTATCATGATTCTATACAATGAAAACAGGTGATTAAAATGAATTTATTAAATACTATTGAACATAAGAAGACACAATTCAGCAATGCAGAGAAGAAGGTATGTGATTATATACTAGAACATCCCGAACAGGTGGAGTCCTATACAATCACAAAACTAGCAAATCAGGCAGAGACATCTACTTCTGCTGTTTTAAGATTTTGTCAGAGTCTTGGTTTTAAAGGTTATAAAGACTTCCGTTTTGAATTAATGAATGATTTAAAGAATTCACATCATGAAGATAATGGATCTAAATTTGAATCATTGGTGAATCACTATATCAATACTATGAATCATTTTAAGATGATGAATCAAACAGTCATAGAACATCTGATTGAAGATATAAAACAAGCAAATAATATTTCTATTTGTGGGATGCATTATTCTTCTTTACCAGCTAAACAATTAAGCTATGGATTACAGGATCTAGGCTATATGAATTATTTAGCACAGGATTATCTAGAGTTCACACATCTTTTAAATGCAGTCAATAATGAGAGTCTATTTATTTATTTCTCTATTAACGGAAGTAAGAATGGTGTTCTTCATTATCTTGTTCCTAATATTCAGGATACATTACCAGAGAACTCTTATTTAATTACTTTAAATGAGAAAGCCCCTTTATCTGATTATTTTAAACATACGATTACATTACCTGGTTCTTATTTATCTCATAATTCAATTATTGATAATGAAAGTATTTCCTGTATGTTTATTGAAATTCTTATTAATATGTTGTCTATCTAGAAGTGCATGGCACTTCTTTTCTTATGAAAAAAAGTAGGTTTCCCTACTTTCCTTCCAACATTTCTATAACTTTAATAACATCCCAATAGAATACGTCTTCACCTACATATGCATCAAAATGATGTCTTCTTAACTGTCTCATGACATTATTTTGTACACCTGTAAAATAGAACTGTACTTTATGTGCACGATATAACTCTACAACATCCATTAATTCATGAATACCTGAATCATCAATAGAAGGAACACCTCTTACTGAGAGAATGATATGATCACATCCATCGATGAGTTCTCTTACTTTTGATAAGAGCTGATCCTGGTTTCCAAAGAATAAAGGTCCTGCGACATAAACAACACGTGTTGTAGAATGGTTATAATTGATTTCTTTATCTAATCTATGTGGTTCAATGGCACTTGTTTCAACATGTAATGAAGAGTTATTAATCACAAACAAGAACATTGAAACACAGATACCTAATACAATTGCGACTGTTAAGTCAAAGACAACTGTTGCAAGCATAGTGACTAAGAACTGTGTCATGCTTGTTTTAATACGGTTTCTAAATATAGATTTGATTTCGTCCCATTCAT
>NZ_DBPF01000142.1:0-249 GCF_002299355.1 Catenibacterium sp. UBA627 | reverse complement strand
GGTACCCCACCAAAAAATGGAATGACCATATTACCTACATCTTGCCCAAATAATTCCATATCTGCATCTAGCTTTTCATTTTTCATCTTACTGCACTTGCGCCACATAGTAATGATTCAATCATTCCAAGCATCGCAATACTAAAAGCAGGAATAATAAGATGAGTTACAGTTGTAAGATTCAGACTAGAAATAGATAGTCTTGCATCTGGAAATAATGTAGTAGAAATCTTACCTACAACTGTTACAT
>NZ_DBPF01000067.1:4498-5572 GCF_002299355.1 Catenibacterium sp. UBA627 | reverse complement strand
TTACAACACTTCCCCATTACTACTTATTACATTCTTATACCATTCAAATGACTTCTTCTTAATTCTTTTCATATCCTTTAAGTCATCATTATCTCTATTCACATAAACAAAACCATATCTCTTCTTCATCTGTGCACGACTGCTTAATATATCAATAGGACCCCAAGATAAGTATCCTCTACAATCTACACCTTCTTCTACAGCTTTCTTCATCTCTTCAATATGTTTTCTCATATAATCAATACGATAATCGTCATTAATAACACCATCTACTAATTGATCATCATAGCCATAACCATTTTCTACAATATAGATAGGCATTTCATATCTATCATAGAGTTGTCTTAGAGTGATACGTAATCCAATAGGATCTATTGTCCAGCCAAATTCAGACATTTCTAAGTAAGGGTTCTTCTTAATGACTACATCTTCCACATTAGTCAAACTATCTTCACCATAATGACTAATAGTAGACATATAATAACTTATTGCAAGAGCATCTGTTTTACCCTTTTCAAGTATTTCAAAGTCCCCTTCTTCTATAACTGGCATAGTCCCTTCTTTTTTCATATTTGCTAGAAAGTAACTGTTATAATGTCCTCTCGCAAAGACATCTAGGAATACAAATGCTTCGCTCTGGGCTTTCATAGATTCTAATGTATCTAATGGATGACATGTTTCAGGATAGCTTTGTACAATAGTCGCCATACCTAAAACATAGCCTCCTTTTTGATGAATGTATTCGTTAATCAAACTATGCGCGATTAATGTATTATGCATAATTTGATGATCTAGAGTAATAGGGTTTTCTCCTTCAGGACATACAGCACCAAAGAACATCTTTGGTCCTTTCTGTAGTATTCCATTCTGTTCATTAAAGATAATCCAATATTTTACTTTATGACAATAACGATCTACGATTTTCTTGCATAATTCTACAAATAGATCAACAACCTTTCTACTTTCAAAACCATTGTATTTCTCATATAAGAACACAGGCATTTCAAAGTGATAAAGCGTAGGAATAGGCTCTATATCTCTCTTTAGTAATTCATCTATGAATTCATCATAGAA
>NZ_DBPF01000067.1:1810-4441 GCF_002299355.1 Catenibacterium sp. UBA627 | reverse complement strand
TCTAAAGAGAAACGGTATGCGTTAAAGCCTAACTCTTTATATAAGTCAAAGTCTTCCTTGTATCTATGATATGCATCAATACCATTCTTAAAGTCTGAGAACTTACCTGTGACTGTTAAGTCACATACTGCAGGAACTTTTCCTCCTTCAGTATATCCACCTTCACTTTGATGAGCAGTCACTGCACCACCCCATAAGAAATCTTTTCTTAGCATCTTTATTAGCTCCTTTATGTATATTCTTATTTCATTCTATTAAGGATATACTTGAATTTCAAGGAACTAACGCTTGAAAAGAAAAACTATGGAAATGGTATACCTTCATCTTCATCATCAGGACATTCATACTGTGAACTTTCTCTTTTAATTCTATGGTATTCTTTAATGACTAAATCAATAGATTCATATCTACTTACCTCTCTTTACCTATAAAATATTTCTCTCTTATTTTCCCTTTATTTGTACTATACTATTAACAGGGGGGGTGACGTATATGAATCCAATACTACTAAGAAATGATGGTCCTATAGAAAATGATATCAAGCCTTATTGTTTAGATGGTAAAGATATAAAGACGGCTTTGGAAGATATCAAGAATAGTCTTCTTTTTTTATCTGACAAAATCGAAGGTGAAGAGGAAGTAAAAGTGATAGAATTACTCACCAATCTTATTTATTTAAGAAATAGCATATCACCAAAGTTTGTGAAATGTACTAAATCAGAGTTAGACAAGTTATATAAGAATTATAAAGTAGAAGTAATCTCTGAAGATTGTTTTTCTAAAGTGAATTCTAATAGAGATTTTTTAAAAGAAATAAATGATCGTACTGATTATATTTTCTTCAATAAGAAACGTAAACTTACTACTCGTATAAAAGTTTTTGATGAAGAGAAGTCTATTGAAAGACAACGTGACTACGAAAAGGAAGTAGATGTAATATTAGATCCAGATAAGGTCTATTCTCCTATTGATATGAATAATCGAGTCAATGAACTCAGTTATCAAGAGTTCTTAAGAAAAAATATTATCTATAAATTAAATAGAGTGCCTCTTGATCGTATGTTAAGTTTGAAAAAAGATAATGATATGTTTGCTGATTGTCCTTACTTTTATGATATTGATGTATCCAATATGTTCCGTAGAAAGTACAAAACAGCAGAATATTATAGTGTATTCAATGAATATCATAATAGAATCAATAATATGTTAGATCAGCAGAAAGATGACAAGTATATCCTTGATCAAGACTCTTTATTACGTAAGAAACAATATAATGGTTATGTTGTATTTAAAAGTGATGATAAGATGACTGCTAAGGATAAGGCTTCTTTATTCTATGATATCTGTTCTGAAATCGATCATATCTTAAAGGGTGTACTGTATACTTATAAGTTAAGTGAAAGTTTACTTTATAATAATGATATAGTTGTGGATGAAGAAAATATTTCTGTTGAGTTCTTTAAGAAGTTCAACTATTTTACTACTATGTATGATTGGGAAGAATTCAAGGATATTGAGAATAAGCCTAAGAAGGTGGATATTTTGAATGCATTTCTTTATTCTTATATGCTTGCATGTAAAATAAATAAAAAAAATCAAGAAGAGAATAAAGCAATGAAACAAAAACATAGTAAAGAACCTTCTAATATCAAATTTCCTGAGTTAAAGAGATTAGATCCTGGTTCTAAGATGTATGATAAGTATAATTGTGAGTTTATCCGTGAACTTGCAGGAGTTTTTGAAAAGGTCTTAGGATTAAATAGAGCTGAATTAATTATAAAATTTTCAATGTTGTATACGATTCCTCTTATTAAGAGTTATTATGATGAACTCAAAGATTTGGAAACTGGGGAACTGACTGCTTCAATATCAGATTCTAATAAGATGACAACAAGAAATATGAAACAATTAAAAACGATTGTAAAACAGTTAAGAAAGCAGTTGATCAGATTAGGTTATATTTATTTTACTTTCTTCCGTTTTATAGATAGTAAGAATTATAGAGAATACGATATTGGTTTTACTAACTTTCTAGAATATATCAACTTCAACATAGAATGTGATGAACCAAAGAAGTGGTATCTGTTGATTATGGGCTTCTATAAGGACTATACAGAAGAACATAAGGATTTGATTGTATCATTCTTTAAAATGCCTTCTCTATGCAGTATATTAGAATCCTATTTTGATTTATGTGAGAAGCTTTATTTGATTTGTGATTATATGAATGAGAATCCTTTTAATACAATCATGTTGTCAAAGAATGGTACAACCATCTATGATTATAAAAAGAAAGATTGGATGGGAGGATTCCAAGATCTATTAAGTAGAAATATGGATGAGATTCTTAATGAGAAAGGTGATGAGTCATATGAGCGCTGATTTAGAGATGGTTAAAACATATATTAAGTACTTAAAATCATTTTGTCCAACACCTGAAGAAAGAGAGTTTCTAGAGAAACATAAAAAGGATATTCTAGAGAATGATTATTATCATGCTTTAGTGAATGAGTCTATTAGAAAGAACAATTATAATGAAGAATATTATAAGAAGAAAGAACAATTCAAGGGTATTGAGATTGTTGAGTCACTTACAGAAATGATTGGTTCTTTTGTGATTGATGGATTAAA
>NZ_DBPF01000067.1:1484-1709 GCF_002299355.1 Catenibacterium sp. UBA627 | reverse complement strand
GATGATCATACTATTTATTTAGAGTATTATCCTGAAATGAATGCATTGAATATCTTATCTCCAGAAGAACTTAACTTTATTGTAGAGGTCAATGATAAAGAAGTGATTGCAGAATATATTGATTTTGATACACAGACAAATATGTATTCTTATATGGTAGAGAATATTCATGAAAATGATCAAATAACAATCTATATCAAGAATAACTAAGGGCAGGCAGCTGCC
>NZ_DBPF01000067.1:0-1269 GCF_002299355.1 Catenibacterium sp. UBA627 | reverse complement strand
TATTATAAAAGTACTTACCGGAATTAGACGTTGTGGAAAAAGTACAATTTTAAAATTGTATCAAGAATATTTGTTAAATAATGGGATTGATCCATCACAGATTATTTCTATTAACTTTGAAGAACTTGAGTATGAAGATCTACAGGATTATAAAAAACTCTACCAATACATTAAAGATAGATTAGTAGAGAATAAGATGATGTATATTTTTCTAGATGAAATACAGAATGTTCCTTCTTATGAAAAGGTTGTAGATAGCCTTCACGTAAAAGAGAATATAGATATCTACATTACAGGTTCTAATTCATATATATTTTCTGGTCAGTTAGCTACTTATTTAAGTGGTCGATATATTGAAATACCTGTTCTCCCTTTATCATTTAAAGAAGTCTATAATCCACAAACAAATAAAGAAGAGGCTTTTCAAAAGTATATAAAAACAGGTGGTTTTCCTTATATCCATCAAATACAATTACTAAATGAACAAATTGATATGTATCTAGAAGGAATCTACAATACTGTGATTGTAAAGGATATTGAAGAAAGAATTAATAGAAAAAATTCAAAGAGTGTAACTGATATTGCGTTACTTAAAGCTATATCCAAATATTTATCAAGTGTTGTTGGAAGTCCTGTTTCTATACGTAGTATTACTAATTATTTCAAATCTAACGAAAGAACGACTTCTCCTAATACTATCAGTAATTATGTTGAAGCATTATGTGAATCTTATCTTTATTACCCAGTAGAAGTCATGGATGTTTCAGGTAAAGAAGTCTTAAAGTCGAATAAGAAATATTATATTGTAGATCCAGGAATTCGTAATTATATTCTTCCAAAGCAATTCTATGATTTAGGATTCACAATTGAAAATATCGTTTATCTAGAACTACTGAGAAGAAGATATAATGTGAATATCGGACGAAATGGTCGTACAGAAGTCGATTTTATCGCAAAAAGAAATGATGTATATACTTATATACAAGTCACTGCATCACTTGTAGACGAAAATACATTCAATAGAGAAATTCGTCCTTTAAAACAAATTAAGGATAATTATGAAAAAATCATCCTTACTTTAGATAGATATACGCTAGGAAACTATGAAGGTATCAAAGTGATCAATATAATTGATTGGTTATTAGAAGAATAGGCTATAGCAACGAGGTTTGCGACAGCCTATTTTTTAGGCGCCAAATTATATGGTGTAGCTGAAAATATCGATTAAATCATATTGAGATCTTTATATCTAATCAGTTTTAAGCGCCT
>NZ_DBPF01000151.1:16605-16740 GCF_002299355.1 Catenibacterium sp. UBA627 | reverse complement strand
AAATAGCGGAATTAAGATAGCGTAAAACATATTCAGGGAGATTGATTATACTTCCTTACGAAAGTAGAAATTTACCGTTAATGTGGTCGCTGGACTGCTTGGTAATGAAAGCTCTGATTCAAATAGATTTACACT
>NZ_DBPF01000151.1:0-16539 GCF_002299355.1 Catenibacterium sp. UBA627 | reverse complement strand
AATCAGAACCCCACGGGCTTGCCCGTGGGAGTAGTCAGTTACCATTATCCTAAATTATCGGCTGAAAATTTTATTTGTCATTATTTGAAGAAGCGTTTAGATAAAGTGTTTAAGATTGAATATGCAAGTAGAAGTAAGATTATAAACTTGCTCTTTAACACAATACCAGCACTAAAGAACATGAACGATTTTGTAATAATCCGAGCGGATTTTAATTCATGATTTCCATTTTTAAGGTTTGAGATAATCTGCTATGACTTTTCTCTGTAAAAGGGTTTTCCTCTGTCACTACCTTATTACATTGAGGACATACTAATCTTCTCTTTTTAAGTGTTAGAGAAGTGTTCTTGTCTCTTATCATGTTATGCATGACTTTACATTTTCTATAGTCCTTAATATTCATTCTACTGCCGCATTCTGGACAGGAGATAATGGTTCTCTTAAGTGTGATATAATAAAGAGAAACTTGTCTTATTTGGAGTGGACTGTGGCAGTGTATTCTATGTGCTAGCATTCGATCCAGGACATGTTTTTGATAAACGAGTCTAACTCATTGAGTTAGGCTTTTTTGCAATTCCCTTACATTATATGAAAAATTGAAGATTTTTTTTAATATACAGTTATAATGAAACTCGTTGGAGGGAACCTTATGAAAAAGAACAGCTATTTGTATCATGCTGGTACATCATTTTTCTTTTATTTCGCATTTGCATGTTACAATGCAATGCTTGCTTTATATTTAAGTGATATTCACTTTAATGCACAACAAATATCACTTATTACTTCATCAGCACCATTATTCTCAATCTTTGCCCAGCCTTATCTAGGAACATTGGCAGACCGCTTCCGTTCACCTAAAAAAGTATCTTTAGTGGCATTATTTATTACAGTAGTAATGAACGTGATTTTTATGTTCTCACGTCAGCTAATTATTCTATTAATTACTAGTGCTTCTATTCTTGCCTTATTTAATGCAGTGACACCATTAACGGACAGAATTGGTGTTTCTTCACCTTATGACTTTGGAAAGATCAGATTATGGGGTTCTGTTGGTTATGCCATTAGTGCTCAGTTATGTGGTTTAGTTTATGATGTGATTGCACCTATTTCTATCTTCGTTATTTTCCTCTTTGGTACAATAACAGTTCTTATCTGTATCCTAAGAGTCAATGATCCAGAAGTAGTGCAGACAGAAACAAAAGTAGAATATAGCTCAAAAGAAGCCTATAAGAGCCTCTTTAAGAATAAACAGTACATTATATTCCTATTAGTCTCTTTTTTCTTCTGGGGCGCTTGTACAGCTAATTTTACATATATCTCAGTATTTATTAAATCAGTCGGTGGAACAGCATCTATGGTAGGTACATACCAGTTATTTGCAACACTCTTTGAAGTACCTGCCATACTTGCAACCGACTTTATTATTAAGAAGTTCTCATATAAACATATCATGCTCTTTGCATGTGTCATGTCTATAGTTAACTTTGTCTGGTATGCAACATTACCTAATCCAAATTTAATTGTGGCAGTATTTGTATTCAAAGGCTTATCTACTATTCTCTTTACTATGATTACAGTAAGATTAATCATGGAAATTGTAGAAGATAAGTATGTCTCTACAGCTTTTGGCTTACAGGCTACAGTAGGTAGAGGAATTGGTGCTGCAGTCGTTCAGTTAATTGGTGGAAAACTGATTGATAGCTTCTCTACAATGACACCATTCTATTTGTTTTTATCCGTATTAATTGTAATCGCTTTTGTTTTATCCTTAACTTTTAAAGAAAAAAAGCGCTTAGAATCATAAATCTTACAACATTATTAAATAATTCTTAATTAAAAAAGAGCTGATATAATCGGCTCTTTTTTAAACTTCTTAATAATTTCTTAAGAAAGTTCTTTATTTTTTTGTATAGAGTGATATAATAATCATTGTCGAAAAGAAAGGGAGTGGATTACATGGATAAGAAGACTAAAGAAGTTGTAGATTTCATGATAAATCGTATTAAAACTCAGAAGACAATGTTTATTCCAGTAGTCGCTATTTCAGCATTTGCATTAGTAGGTTATGCAGCAGCTGATAGAACAGCGCCTGTTGTTCATTCAAATAAACTAGTAGTACCTTATGGTACAGAATTAAAAGCAAGTGATTTCACTGTATCAGATAATAGAGATACAGTAAGTGTTATCAAGACTGAAATTAATGATCATGCTTATCAGAAAGATCAGATTGGAACATATAAAGTGAATGTAACTGTAAAGGATGCATTCAACAACAAAACAACTAAAGAAGTTGAAGTTAAAGTTGTTGATACAGAAGCACCTGCATTAGAATCAGTAAATAATGATGGTTATGTTATTGATGTTGAGGCAAACGGCAACAATGATTTAAAACAGTACATCAAAGCAACTGATAATGTGGATGGTGATGTATCTGACTTCATTACTTTTGATCATAACTTAGATACTAAAGTTCTTGGTGAACAGGTCATCCATGCAACTGTTGAAGATAACGCAGGTAATAAAGCAGAAAAAGACTTTACATTCAATGTTGGTGATACAACTGCTCCAGAAATGAACTTAAAGACTGGTGATATTACTGTTAACTACGGTGATGCATTTGATATCAATAACTTCGTTGAAGTAAAGGATAACTATGATGTTAATCCGACAGTGACTGTAGAAGGAACTGTAGATACTAAGAATATGACTACAGTACAGCCAATCAAAGTGACTGCAACTGATAGTTCAGGAAACAAGACTTCAAATGATTATGAAGTGAAGGTTGCTGATAAGGCTGGACCAGTTATCACTTTAAAGAGTGATAATGTAGATGTAAAATATGGTACTTCATTTGATCCTAAGTCTAACTTAGCATCAGCTATTGATAACTTAGATGGTGATGTAACTGGTAAGGTTGAAGTATCTGGTAATGTGAATACAGCAAGATCTGGTTCTTATCGTGTTTACTACAGAGTAACAGATAATGCTGGTAATAGATCTGAAACAAGTGCAAAGATCAATGTATCTGCTGCACCAGTTGTAAAGATCAGAAATAACAGAGGCAACAGAGGTACAGGTTATAACTTCGGTGGTCTTGGCGGAGGCGCTGCACAGGGTGGTATCGTTGGAACTGCTCGTTCAAGACTTGGCTGTGCATATCGTATGGGTGCTTCTGGACCAACAGTATTTGACTGCTCAGGATTTACATCTTGGGTTTACAGCAAGAATGGTAAATCATTACCAAGAACTGCTGCAGGTCAGTATAGTGGAACAACAAGAGTATCTAAATCAGGCTTAACTGCTGGTGACTTAGTATTCTTCGCTGGAACTTATAAATCAGGTATCTCACATGTAGGAATCTATATTGGTGGCGGTCAGTTCATTCATGCTGCTAACTCTAAGACTGGTGTTGTTGTTTCATCACTTAATAGTGGATATTATTCATCACACTATGCAGGTGCAGGTAGAAGATAAGAAGGTTCAAAAGAACCTTCTTTTTTTTACATTGATGATAAGTATGGAGAACTTCTGTTGTGATATAGTGTGATAGTATTTCTTGATATGTGATTGATGTATCTAATTCATTGATTAGATCATCTATAGATGCTTGTTATAGGAATATGTCTAGTTTTTGAATAATAAGTTTCAGGATAGAAACAATCTATATAGCTGTTAAAGAACTAAAGAAAGTGATATATTCCTTTTCTGTTAGATTATCCTGTTCTAGGAAATCTATTAGATCATATATACTTAATTATCTTAATAATGTGATATCTCTGGAATATTCAAATTGATTGAGAATCTCATAGAAATCAGCACTCTCATGACTAAAAGCTATTTGATACTATCCTGTGGATAAATGATAAGAGTCTTGTCAAAAGATGCAATAATGTTTTCTTTGAATAAATCAATCATGGGATAATTAAGTGAGTTAAGGATAGCGCCTATATTTTATATTGAGGTGGGGTTTTCTTCTACTTTTTTTAGATAAAAGGTTCAGCAATAAAAACAACTTTGTCTGGATCAGTTTCTACATACTTTGATTCAATGTTTAGTAAGGATTATTTTCTCTTTTTTGCTAAGTGTACGATGTTCAATAATTTGATTCATAGGTACCTCCTGCTATTCTTAATATCATATAGTCTAAAAAAGAACAAGAATAGAAAAAGGTCGAAAATATGGTGATATAAGGGCAGAAAAAAAGTCATACACGTTGTGTATGACTCATTTTTTTTATCCATTCAATGTATAGCCTTGTGAATAATAAACAACAACAGGCATACCAGTCGTAATTGTATTATACATAGTTCCTGCAAAACCTACAGGTAAGTTAACACAACCATGAGAACCACCATTGACATAAAGGTTGCCACCGAATTTATTTCTCCAGTTTGCATCATGGAATCCAATACCTCTATTGAATGGCATCCAATAACTTACAGGAGATTCATAAGGATACTTACCAGTTACAGGATCCTTAGTACCTCTTAATACTCTATTACGTTCTTTAGAATAAATATAATATGTACCAGCAGGAGTATAACGATCACGTGTCATCTTACCTGATACACAATCAGATTGAAGTACACACTGACCATTCTTATAAATCCATAAATGCTGACGTGATAAATCTACTTCAATATAGTTTCCACCAAGACCGTTATTCTCAGTAGATACTTCTTTTGCGCTATATACAGGTGCTCTCTTAACAGCCTTACCTGCACCTAATTCTTCTTTGATCTTTGCAATTTCTTCTGACTGGTTCATACGATATCCGTAATTACCACCACTTACACTTCTTGTACCAAGTCCAGTTGCATTAAATGTACGTGACTTACCAGCAGTATTTGCTTTTGAAGCAAGTGTATAAACGAAGCTTCTCATACGCTTATTCCAGATTTCATCATTATAGCTATATGTTCCATCTTCATTCTTCACAAGCCATGTCAACAACTTTTCATGATTTAAGACTTCTGTCTGATTATTAGGTAGCTCATAAGTAATAGAAGTCTTTAAATACTTATTCAATGTTGCTGCTTCATTCTTAACAGTTTCACTTGTCTTATCAGGAGACTTATAAGCATCTTTTACTTTAGAAATGTTTAAGTTCTCTTTCTGAAGACTAATTGCTTTGTTTACTGCTTCATAAACAGTTTCTTTATTTAAAGTATGTCCAGGTTTTTCTTTCAATACAGTAAAAGTCTGATTTTCATACTTTAAACGAGCATCTGTAGGTGCTACCTGATTTTCATCCTTTAGCTGCTTTTTTTCATAAAGAACAGTCTTTAACTTCTTTTCATCATAAGAAGCCTTGGTCTGAATTGTTTTCTTATTCCCTTTATGGTTGAATAAGTAGTTCTTGAACCATGTAAATGAATCCTGTTTCTTTAATAATTCTTCTACCTGTCCATCAGGAACATAACTCATATCGATTTCATTCGCTGAAATAGTATCAGTTGATTTGTTTCTGAATGTCATTGTTAGAGTGTAGTTCTTCTGATTTTCAGCAATCTTCTTTTCAGCATCCTCAGCACTTAACTTACCTACATTTACATTATTGATGTATGTAGACGGTAAGAAGCGATCGCGATAAGCTGTACCCATATGATTAATATAGAGGAATACTGATAATCCAAGAATTATCAAAATAGATACAATAATCGCGATAATTTTTCTTTTTTTCTGTGTATCTGTCATGTTATCTTTCTCTCCCTTATACTACCTTTCCTAATTCCATGATTATAACAAACATTTGTAAAAAGGTAAATCATGATTTGTGAAATGACTTAAAAATACATAACTTGTACAAAAGAAATTAGTTTTAAACTATTTATTTGTAAATTAGTAAAAAAATATTGAAATTTGTTTGCTAGTACATTGGATGTAGTGACAAAGAATATACAAAAAATCTGAGGGATAATTATGTTGATAAGTGCCAAAGTTAAATCAAAAGGAACTGAAAAGGAGTTTGGAAATACTTGATAGAAGCAGAAAGTGATAGTAAAGAAATAATAATATATTACTACATTTTCTGTACTGTATGATATGAGAAAAACGTTGTATATATCAATACTATTTAATTCTAGATAGTGATGAGGTGTTAAATGTATTAATATGTCACTTTTTTTCATAGTCAGTTAATATGTGCTATAATGTGGAAAAAGTGAGGTAATGCTATGAATATATACTATGAAGTACATGGAAATGGTTACCCGATTATCTTATTACATGGTAATCAGGAAAATAGAAAAATATATGATCAATTAGTTAAAGATCTAGAAAATGACTATCAACTTATCGCAATGGATTCACGTTATCATGGTAAATCTATTAAGAGTGGTCCTTTAACGCTAGATCGTATGGCTCAGGATGTGATGGATGTCGCAAATGAACTAGATCTAGAGGCTTATGATGTCATTGGTTTTAGTGATGGTGCGAATATTGCACTCACACTAGCAGGTAAAGATGAACGCTTAAAACATATGGTACTTCTTTCACCTAATGCCACTCCAAAAGGTATTAAGTGGTTCTATCGTCTCCATATGTATATGACATTACTTTTATTACCGATATTCTGTATCTATGATAAGAGATCTAGAATACGTTTTAAGCTCATCTCATTTATGACGAAAGAACCACATTTTACTGCAGACTATTTATCAGAACTCAAGATTCCAGCTTTATTACTATCTGGTGAAAATGATGTCATCAAGGATTCTGATTTCACTTTTATTCAGTCATCATTGCCTTATTGTGTACATAAGGTGATTAAGGGTTCACCACATTTCTTGTTAGGTGACCAATATGATAAAACATTAAGAGAAATAAGGGGGTTTTTATATGCCTGTCATCACGAAGCATAATGTATTAGATATAAAGAATGTTGTATTTGGAGAAGGAACACCTAAGATTTGTCTTCCTATTGTAGATACAACGAAAGAAGGTATTATTGATACTTTAGATTCTTATAAGGATTTAGATTATGATGTAGTAGAAATCAGGCTTGATTTCTATGAAGGATTAAAAGAAGGGCATTTGACAAACGTATTAGAAGAAATTAAGAAACATACAGATAAACTTGTATTAGGTACAATCCGTACTGTGAGTGAAGGAGGAGAAGGAGAACTTACTTCTCTAGAGTATATGCATTATATTAAAGCAATCTGTGATGCTCATGTTGATCTAGTAGATATTGAGTTATCGCAGGGATATGAATCTGTGATGGAACTTGTTCAGTATGCTCATAAGAAGGGTGTTCATGTTATTATGAGTGAACATCATTTTGATGAAACGCCATCAAGAGAAGATATGCAGGAAACACTAGAAAAGATGGAAATATTAGGGGCTGATTTACCTAAGCTTGCTGTTATGCCTGAAAGTAAAGAAGACCTATTAACACTTTTAGAAGCCACTCTTTATTCAAGTCAGCGTTTAGGAAAACCTATTATTACTATGTCCATGGGTAAACTAGGACGCTTATCACGTATGATGGGCGAATACTTTGGTTCATGTATGACCTTTGCGACAGCTAAGGATGCGAGTGCACCAGGACAGGTTCCTCTTGATGATTTGAAAAAAGTATTAGAGGTTCTACATGATTAATTTAGATCATGCGAAAAAGGCATTTGATAATTATGTCAATCGTTATGATCTCTCTATCCCACATATTCATCTTAAATATGTGCATTCTTATAAAGTAATGGATGTTATGGGTGAAATATGTGATATGAAAGGTAAAACTGAAGAAAAGGACTTATGTCTATTAATCGGCCTATTACATGATATAGGCCGTTTTGAACAGTTTCGCTTATATCATTCTTTCCTAGATAGAGAAACAGTAGATCATGCAATGTATTCTTCTCATGTATTATTTGAAGAGGGGCTCATTAGAAAATTTATAGAAGAAGATACATATGACACAATTATTAAACATGCTATAGAACAGCATAATAAATACAAAGTAGAAGAAGGCTTTAGTGAAGAAGAACTCTTTTACATACATATGATTAGAGATGCAGATAAATTAGATCATTTTCGTGTTAAAGATGTAGAAAAGGATACAGTCTTACTAGGGGTTACTTATGAGGAAGCAGGAAAAGAATCTATAACGGATGAAGTCTATCAACAGTTCTTTAAACATCAGCTTATTTATGCTCCTACAAGAAAAACACATCTAGATATGTGGATTTCTTATATCGCTTTTATATTTGATCTTTATTTTGATGAAAGTAAATCATATATTGAAAAAAATCACTATATTGAAAGAAGCTTTGATAAAATAAAAATAGAAGATCTAGAGATATTAAAAAAATATCGAGCGTTAGAAAAATGCGCACTAGAGTATATTAAAGGAGGATACAAATGAGTTTACCAAAGGATTTCCTATGGGGTGGTGCTTTAGCAGCTCACCAGTTTGAAGGTGGTGTATTAGACACTACTAAAGGTTTGAGTGTTGCTGATGTAATGACAGGCGGAAACGTATCAACACCACGTGTGATTACTGATGGAGTAAAGGAAGGATTATATTATCCAAACCACATCGGTATTGATTTCTATCATCATTACAAGGAAGATATCAAGCTATTCGCAGAAATGGGCTTTAAATGCTTTAGAACATCTATTGCTTGGACAAGAATCTTCCCATTAGGTGATGAAGAACAGCCGGATGAAGAAGGTTTACAGTTCTATGATGATGTATTTGATGAATTATTAAAATATGGTATTGAACCAGTCATCACATTATCTCACTTTGAAATGCCTTATCATCTTGCTAAGGAATATGGCGGATTCATGAACAGAAAGACTATTGATTTCTTTGTAAAGTTCGCAGAAGTATGTTTCAAGAGATATAAAAATAAAGTCAAATACTGGATGACTTTCAATGAAATCAATAACCAGATGAACTATAAGAATGATATTTTCGGATGGACTAACAGTGGTGCTCATTTTGGAAACTATGATAATCCAGAAGAAGCGATGTATCAGTGTGGTCATTATGAATTAGTAGCCAGTGCAAAGGCAGTGAAGATTGGCCATGAAATCAATCCTAACTTCTTAATCGGTAATATGATTGCGATGGTTCCTATTTATCCATTCTCTTGCCGTCCAGCAGATATGGTATTATCTACTGAAATGATGCATCAGAGATGGTTCTTCTGTGATGTGCAGTGCCGTGGTCATTATCCACGTTATGCATTAAAGATGTTTGAAAACAAAGGCTTTAACTTAGATATCACTGAAGAAGATAAAGAAGCTTTAGCTGCAGGTACAGTAGATTATATCGGATTCTCTTATTACATGACTAATACTGTAGACTCTACAGCACATATTGATGTTTCTAAGTCATTAGATGGATCTAGTGAACATTCAGTCGCAAACCCTTATATCAAAGTGTCTGACTGGGGATGGGCAATCGATCCAGAAGGTTTACGTTATGCATTAAATCAGATGTATGAAAGATATGAAAAACCATTATTTATTGTAGAAAATGGTTTTGGTGCAATTGATAAGAAGGAAGAAGATGGCAGTTGTCATGACCCATATCGTGTAGATTACTTAAGAGCACATATTGAACAGATGAAGAAAGCTGTAGAAATTGATGGTGTAGATTTAATGGGCTATACACCATGGGGCTGCATTGACTGCGTCTCTTTCACAACAGGTGAAATGAAGAAGCGTTATGGATTTATTTATGTGGATCGTAACAACGATGGAAGCGGTACACTAGAAAGAAGCAAGAAAGATTCATTTGACTGGTATAAGAAAGTTGTTGCTAGCAATGGTGAAGATTTAGGTTAATTCGCTTTCAACATTGCGAAAAAAAGAAACCCATGAGAAATGCTTGACATTATGCTCGTGGGTTTTTATACTGTTTAAGGGTAAACATTCTTAGTGTTTATCAATAATTAAAAAAACGTTGAGAAATTCAACATTTTTTCATGTTAATAAATTATTGGTGAGATATTTTTTTATCTCAAGCAAATTAGTTGCATATCCAACTAATTTAGACTAATATAGAATTAGAAAAGAATCTATTAGGTAGTTATTCCTAATAGATTTTCTTATAAGGAGGGTAAATAACATGGAGGTAATCAAGAGAGATGGCTCAAAGGTAGCCTTTGATGGAAGTAAGATTGAAAATGCGATTTTAAAGGCTATGCGCTATGGCAGCGGTATTGTGAAACCAGAAATCGCCTCAAAAATCTCACATGAAATTGAAGACTGGCATAAATCAAGTGGAGCAGCATCTATCAGTATTTATCGTATTGAAGGACAGGTTTTTGAAAAGTTAATTGAAAAGGGAGAAGTACTTACTGCCAAGGCTTATGAAGGCTACCGTAAAGTAAGAGAATTCCAGAGAGAAACGAATACAATTGATAATGCGATTTATGGTATTGTCAATCAGACTAATAAAGAAGCAATGGATGAAAACTCTAATAAAGATGCGACAGTCCTTGCGACTCAGAGAGACTTGATTGCTGGTGAATTCTCTAGAGACTATTGCCGCCGTTTGTTATTACCACCAAAGATTGTGCAGGCACATGATGATGGTCTTATTCATTTCCATGATATGGATTACTATATCCAGAAGATGCATAACTGTGATCTAGTAAACTTAAAGGATATGTTTGCGAATGGTACAGTTATTAATGATAAATTGATTGAAACACCTAAGTCTTTACAGACAGCATGTACTGTTGCAACTCAGATTGTTCAGCAGGTGGCTAATGGTCAGTATGGAGGACAGACAATCTCTATTTCTCATTTAGCACCTTATGTACGTGTATCATATAAGAAACACTTAAAGGCTGTAAGAAAAGAAGGCGAAGAAGTAGGTATTGATTATACTGAAGAACAGATTGAAAAGATCGCAAAGTCTCGTCTTCATGAAGAAATCAAAGCAGGTGTACAGACTATCCAGTATCAGATCAATACATTCTCTACTACAAATGGTCAGGCTCCATTCTTATCTATTTTCATGTATTTAAAAGAAGAACCAGACTATATTGAAGAAACAGCTTTATTAATTGAAGAAATCTTAAAACAGAGATATATCGGTATGAAGAATCCTGTGGGTGCTTATGTCACTCCAGCATTTCCTAAATTACTTTATGTATTAGATGATAATAATGTGCCTGATGATTCACAGTATCGTTATTTAACAGATTTAGCGGTTAAATGTGTATCTAAGCGTATGATGCCTGATTTCATCAGCGCAAAGATCATGAGAGAAAACTATGAAGGACAAGTATTCCCTTGTATGGGATGTCGTTCATTCTTATCTCCATGGAAGAATGAAAAAGGTGAATACCAGTGGTATGGTCGTTTTAACCAGGGTGTAGTTACACTTAACTTAACTGATGTTGGTTTATCAGCTAATAAGAATATGGATTCATTCTGGAAGATTCTAGATGAACGTCTAGATTTATGTTATGAAGCATTAATGTTAAGACATGAAAGCTTAAAGGGTACTCTTTCAGATATTTCTCCAATTCATTGGCAGTATGGTGCCATAGCAAGATTAAAACCAGGAGAAAAGATTGATTCATTATTAGATACTTGTTATTCTACATTATCATTAGGCTATATTGGCTTATATGAATGTGTAGTGGCATTAATTGGTCAGTCTCATACTACTGAAGAAGGCGATGCATTAGCTCTTGCAATCATGCAGAAATTAAGAAATGCATGTGATAAATGGAAGAAGGATACAGGTTTAGGATTTGCCTTATATGGTACACCAGCAGAATCTACTACTTATACATTAGCACGTGCATTAAAGAAGAGATTTGGTATCGTGCCTGGTGTAACAGATAAAGACTATATTACTAACTCTTATCATGTCAATGTAAGAGAACAGATTGATGCATTCTCTAAATTAGGATTTGAAGCGAAGTTCCAGAAGATTTCATCTGGAGGGGCTATTAGTTATGTAGAAGTGACTAATATGACAAATAACTTTGATGCCATGAAAGAATTAATTAACTATATGTATGAAACAATCCAGTACGCTGAAATCAATACTAAGTCTGACTATTGTCAGGAATGTGGTTATTCTGGAGAAATCTTATTAGATGAAAATAATGAATGGTATTGTCCTAACTGTGGTAATAGAAACCATAAGACATTAAATGTATGTCGTAGAACTTGTGGTTATCTTGGTGATAACTTCTGGAATAAGGGACGTACACAGGAAATCAAAGAACGTTTTGTACATTTAGACAATAGAGTATATCAGGAAAATAACTAAGAAAGGCCTTGTGTCATTAAGGGCTCAGGAGATAACCGTGATTGGTTATCTCTTTTTATTTAAAAAAGACTGTGAAATCACAGTCTTATTTGAGAAGAATCTTTCTTTTAGTAGAAGAAGGAATATTTAATTGTTGTCTATACTTGACAATGACTCGACGTGAACAATGTAATTCTAATTCTTCTAGTTTCTTTAGAATTTGATTATCTGAAAGTGGATGTTCTTTATCTTCACTATCAACTAATTCAACAATAGCCTTTTTGATAGAATCACTACTATCTCCTGAAGCAGTTTGAGAAACAAGAAGTTGTTTAAGAGGATAAACCTCACCATTAAAGCTGTAGTACTTATTATTTAATGTACGTGAAATAGTAGATTCATGGAATCCTGTTTCACTTGCAAGCTGTGATAAGGTACATGGATATAATTCATCATCGTATAAGAAATAACCACTCTGGATATCAACTAAAGCATTTGCGACAAATAATACTGTTTGATTTCTCTTTGTGAGATTTTCAATTAAGAAATGTGCCTCATTAAAATAAGATTTCATGTTTTCATCATTCTTTACCTTCTCATAAAGAAGATCATTTACGATGAGTTCAGGTTGATTGATAGGAGTAATTATGATATTAGAATCTTCTACCTCTATTAAAACATCTGGTGAGATATAATCATCCTGGGATGAACTATACATATTACATGGGAATGGATTACAAGAACGTATTTCATAAAATAAATGGTCTATCTCTTCTTTTTTTAAACCTGTTTTCTGTTTAATAAGTGAATAGTTCTGAGTTAAGATAATATCCTGATAATCTCTAAATAGTGTATAACTTTTTGTTTTATTATTATTTTTTAATTGAATGATAATTGAATCAATAGCATCAGCAGCTCCAACACCATTTGGTTCAAAAGAACGTAATATATCTAAATGAGAATCAAGCGTTTTTCTGTCTATATCTAAATCAGTGATATATTGATCAATAGGGTAGGATAAGAATCCGTTATCGTCTAATGATTCAATCAAATAATCCATTAAATCTTTATTATATGGCTGAGTACATGCACTTAATTGTAAATAGAGATCATCTTTTAAAGAACGTTTATTAGAAATACTTTCAATAAATTGCTGAGTATCATAGTTTTTAGGTGATTTTAGTTCTAAAAAAGGATTTGTTTCTAATACTTGTTGAACAACTTTATTGATATCATCAATGTTGTCAGTAAGGAAATCTAACGATTTTAATAGTTTTTGATTTAATTTTAATGTTTGTTTTAATGTTTGAATATATTGCATTTTTTGTTTCATATTCATCACCCCTCACTATTATATAGCAAAATTCGTGCCAATTAATGTATGGATATTTAATAGAAAAGTATAACGAATAACGATTGTTGCGCACAAGTTTTATTTGTTTTATCATGAATGATGAGGTGATTTCATTGAAAGAAAAAATAATGTTGTTGATTAATGGAAGAATGGATCAAAATTCATATGATGAATGTCAATCCATCCAATTATCAAAAGAATTAAAACTAAGTAGAAATCAAGTGACTAGATTATTAAATGAACTATTTAATGACAAGAAACTTATTAAAATCAAAACAAGCCCTGTTTTATATCTTTCAAGAGGTTCTCTTGAAAGTAAGTATAAGAAGAAACTCTCATCAGATGAATACAAATCATTAGATGAATTGGAAGCTGAATTAAACAATCAGACAGAATTAAAGAACTTTGAAAAACTTATTGGGTCTAATGAAAGCATGTATCAGATTGTAGAGAAGATTAAGGCAACAGTATCTTACCCACCAGTAGGATTACCTATGTTGTTTTATGGACCAACTGGTACGGGTAAATCATTTATGGCTAAACTTACGTATGAATATTGTGTAGACACAGGCTTAATTGATGCATCTAAGAATTTTGTACAGGTGAACTGTTCAGAGTATGCTAATAACCCAGAACTACTCACAGCGAATCTGTTTGGTTATAAGAAGGGTGCTTTTACAGGTGCAGATAGTGATAACTTAGGTTTATTACATTTTGCGGATGGTGGTGTATTATTCTTAGATGAAGTGCATTGTTTAAATGCTGAATGCCAGGAAAAATTATTCCTTTATATGGACCAGGGGATCTATCACTTAGTAGGTGATAATAATAAGTGGTATAAATCTAAATGTAGAATTATATTTGCGACAACAGAAGTACCACAAAAAGCATTATTAAAAACATTCCTCAGACGTATCCCAGTTATTCTTACAATTCCATCTCTTGCACAAAGAGGAGAAAATGAAAAACTAGAACTCATGTATAGCTTTTTGAAGAATGAAGAGAAGCGTGTTGGCAAAACAATTCTTATTTCATCTAACGTTTATGAGTTGTTATTGAATCACACATTTGTAGGTAATATTGGTGAACTGACTAATACTATTCAGGCAAGCTGTGTGAGTGCATTATATAAAAGTAATTCAGATACGTTAGAAATACATGCTTATGATTTACCTGACAGTATTAGAAATAGCATAGATGTTTCCTCTATGATTATGAAGAAGCATAAACTTGTGTCTCTTAACACCCTTCTTCCTGTATCAGATCAGGACATCATTAAAGATTTTTATCAATCATTAATTAGTCTTAAAAGAGATCAGTCATTTGCAGTAAATGCACAGAATACTGTAGATAGATATTTTGAGAAGCTTATATTTAATGATAATCGTGCAGATTCAATTGATTATCTTACAAACTATCTAGAAAAGATATTTAATAATATCACTGAACATTACGGCTTTAGGACTTCACATAATGAGTTGATTGCACTTGCGACATATGTCTCAGAATTCTCTAAGAATACATATCTCACAAATAACTGGATCAATGAGAATTATGATGAAGTAAAAAACTTAAAGAAATATTTAAAACTTGAATTTCATCGTGAATATGAAATAGGACAGGAAGTTTCTCATTACTTAAAGAATAATATGAACCAGGATATTGATGAGTTTGTAGAATGTATTATCTGTATTTGTATGATTAAGTATTTTGCACATTCTGGTGAAGATCTTACAATTGCGGTTATTATTGCGCATGGTTATTCAACTGCAAGTTCTATTGCGGAAGCAGCCAATAGAATGTTGAATAGTTATATATTTGATGCGATTGATATGCCGTTAGATGTGGATGTACAAACTATTACAAGAAAGATCAATGATTACATTGCACATGTTGGTAATATCTCAAAACTTTATTTATTAGTTGATATGGGTTCTCTTGAAGAAATATATCAGGGATTAGATACAAGTAATGCAGATATTGCCTTAGTAAACAATATTAATACTAAATGTGCGTTAGAAATAGGACAGGGAATCAAACTCAATAAAACAGTGACTGAAGTAATTGATTCTATTCTTAAGGAAAACATCTATAAAACGCATGTAGAACTTAAGAAAAAGAAAGAACCTATTGTAATCTGTTCTTGTGCATCAGGAGTTGGTACAGCGAATAAGATCAAAGAAATCTTATTCAATTCTTTACCTGAAGATTCTAATCTAAAGATTATTACTTATGATTATCCTGCTTTAATACGTAAACAGGTCTATGATCAGTTAATGAATGATTATGAGGTTGTATGTGTCATTGGAACACTTGATCCAAATATTGAATCTATGAAATATATAGGTATACAGGAATTGATTATTAATGAGGGTCAGAATGCGATAGAAGTATATTTTGGGAAGTATATGACTCAAGCTCAGATGGAGATATTCGAAAAGAATATCTTACGTAATTTCACATTATCCAATGTCATGAATAACTTAACTATATTAAATCCAGATAAACTACTAGAACATGTTGCGAAAGCAATTGATCATCTACAGAATATCTTACATAAGAGATTTAAGAATAGAACATGCTTTGGGTTATATGTTCATATCTGCTGTCTTGTAGAAAGATTAGTTACAAGACAAGCTATTTCAAACTTTACTGATCAAGACTTTAAAGAAAAGCATCAAGAGTTTATAAATCAGGTAAATATCTCAATGAAAGAAGTTAAGACATACTACAACGTTGAGATTCCAGATGAAGAAATAGAATATATATACAACTATATTATAAATGATTAGTGTGCTATTAATTGGCACACTTTTTGCTTGTTTATAAGTGAAAGTTGGTTGTACAGATTAAGCGTAAAGATCTGTAAACTGGCACAAAGCTTGCTTGAGTATAAGTGGAAACTGGTTGTACAGATCAAGCGTAAAGATCTGTAAACTGGCACGAAGCTTGCTTG
>NZ_DBPF01000122.1:49223-50955 GCF_002299355.1 Catenibacterium sp. UBA627 | reverse complement strand
TGATCACAAAAAGGAATATGAATATAAAGTGCTTTTGTTTCCATATTAACCTTCCATTCCTTTCCGCCTGCGGCTCCAAGGCACACATAGTAATGAATAATTCTTGTTTGTGCAGGCATCTTATTTTATATTTTAATTGAAGGAGTCTTACACTACAAAGCACGGCAAGGTGAGTTGTAGATTCTTGCAACTCGTTCAAGTCAAAACAGTATATTAACCAGTGCAAGGCTGATCTTTTCAAGCACACATGAGTATGTCTTTTAAGTCTGCAGATTAATCATTGACTTGAGTTTAATCTTTTAGTGTTGATCAGTCAGTCACTGAGCTCCTTCTCTATATTCTTATAAGGAGCCTTTTGTTTATGGAGATTGTTTACCCTAGATCTTGTGGTGTTGACGTGCACAAATCTTTCATTGTTGCTGTTATCTGCATTTCTGAATCCGTCAAACCCAAGTACATTAAAAAAAGATTCTCAACCTTCAATAACCAGCTCATTCAATTCAGGGATTGGCTTATTGAAAACAACTGTCAAAATGTATGCATGGAATCAACCGGCAAGTACTATATCCCTGTATACAATGCATTAGAAGGACATATTTCTAATGTCGTTGTTGCCAATCCTAAATGGGTCAAGGCTATCAAAGGTGAGAAGGATGACAATAAGGATGCCAAATGGATTGCTGACCTCTTTAAATTTGGTATTGTCAGATCCAGCTATATCCCTGAAAAGGATATCCGCATCCTCAGGGAATTTACCCGCTATCAGTATAAACTTGTCAATATGCGTTCTTCTGAAAAGAATCGTTTCCAAAATGCTTTGACTACTGGAAACTGTAAACTTGATATTGTTTTTAGTGATATCTTTGGTAAATCTGCTTCCGCTATTGTCGATACTATTTTATCAAATAATCCATATACAAGTGAAGATATTCTTTCTAAAGTTCATGCCGGTTGTAAAGCATCTCATGAAGACATCCTAAGTGCTGTTGAAGGTATTCAGCTAAATCAGTTTCAAAAGGCTAGAATTCGAATCGTTCAGAAACATATGGAATATCTAGATTCTCTACTTGATGAAATACAGCACCATATCGACTTGATGGTTGCCAACTACGAAGAATACATACAGCTTCTTTGTACAATACCAGGAATCAATAGAAAATCTGCTATTACCATTATCTCTGAAATCGGCACTGATATGTCTCAGTGGTCCTCTCATCGCAAACTTGCTGCATGGGCTGGATTAGCTCCTGGATGTAATGAATCAGCCGGCAAAAAGAAATCAGTTAAGATTTCAAAAGCTGGTGTTTATCTTAAGCCTTGCCTTGTTCAGGTTGCACATGCTGCCGTAAAAGATAAGAACTGCGATTACTACGCAGACAAATTTAACAAGATAACTAAAAGGCGCGGTAAGAAACGAGCTATCATTGCGATTGCGAGAAAAATACTTATTGCTGTCTATCACCTTTTAAAAACTGGTGAAGTATTTAACCCAACAGATATGGCAGATGTTGAAACAACAAAGAAGCAACGAATCGAATACGTAAAAAACAATTTACGAAATGCCTTCAATCAGCTCAGCCGCACTGGCTTGTCTGAAGCAGAGATTCTACAACTCATCAGAAAAGAATCTACGAACTCACCTCAAATAGAATAGCCATCCATTTGGGGAAAGGGGCTTTATGCACTTTTTTAGGGTAAAATTTGTTTTCTCTTTCAATTTTTATTCAGATTA
>NZ_DBPF01000122.1:36292-49196 GCF_002299355.1 Catenibacterium sp. UBA627 | reverse complement strand
AATCACCTGTTGACTATATTAAAGTAAAAAGGATGGTTTGACCATCCTTTTTTTTCTCAATTATTAGATTTTCTCGAAACGATCAACATCAACTACAAATACTGTAGCACCACCAACAAGTACATCTACCATGATTGGTGTAAAGAATTCACCCATTTCTGTAGGTGGAACTGTAGGTTCTTTTTCGACACGCTTCTTGGCATTTGCTTTAATGATTTCAATTGCGCCATCTACCTTATCATCATTTGTTCCTACGAAGAATGTTGTATTTCCCTTCTTCAAGAAGCCTCCTGAAGTGGCTAATTTTGTAACAAAGAAACCACCTTCAGTTAAAGCGCTCTGAACAGTTGAACTATCATCATTATTCACAATCGCAATTATCAGTTTCATACTATTGACCTCCTAATAAGAATTAGTTTGTACCTATATTCTAGCATATTTGAAGACAAAAATACACCTATAATATATAATGACTCATGGTGATTTAAATGAATATACAAGAAGAATTAATAAATTGGTACAAAGAGAATAAACGTGTTCTCCCTTTTAGAGATATAGACGACCCTTATAAGATATGGGTGAGTGAAATCATGCTGCAGCAGACAACCGTCACTGCAGTGATTCCCTATTACAATCGCTTTATAGAAAGATTTCCAAATGTTAAAACTCTATCTGATGCCTCAATAGAAGAAGTCTATAAATACTGGGAGGGATTAGGCTATTATCGTCGCGCATTACATCTTCATAAGAGCGCACAGATGATTGAGAATCATTTTCCTAAGGATTATGAAGATATTCTCTCACTTGTTGGTGTAGGACCCTATACCGCAAGTGCTATTATGAGTTTTGCCTATCATAAACCTTATATTGCAGTTGATGGGAATGCTTTAAGAGTATTGAGCAGATTATATGCGATAGAGGATAATATTGCCTCAAACAAGACTGTAAAGAAAATTACGGAGATAGGAAATAAGCTCGTAGTTGGTTATGATTCAGCTCAAATTAATCAAGGTATTATGGATTTTGCGAATGCAATCTGTCTCCCTGTTCATCCTCATTGTGAAGAGTGTCCACTTCGAGGTCATTGTCAGGCTTATTCAACAAATAAGCAGGAAGTTCTTCCTATCAACATCAAGAAAGTAAATAAGAAGAGTATCTCTTATATTACAGGTATAGTTGTTTATGAAGATGAAGTCATGCTTATTAAAAATAAAAATGGCTTACTAGAAAATATGTATTTACTCCCGCAATATGAGGTGGAGAGTCCTTATTCCTTTATAGAGGCATTTAAAGAAGATTATGGCATAGAATTAGAAGTATTATCTCATTTAAAGGATTTTAAGCATGTGTTCACCCATCGTACATGGTATATGCATGTTTATATTTTTAGAGCGAATAAACACTCAATAAATTTCTATACAAATAAAGAGCAGGAGGAAATCACAATTCCTACTGCTCATAAGAAAATACTGAAATATTATAAAGACTGATCAGAAACAATCAGTCTTATTTGTTCATATCGTATTTTTCAATAATTCTAGCAACAACCGGATGTCGAACAACATCAAGTGCTGTTAAGTAAACAAAAGAGATTCCTTTAACACCCTCTAGGATCTTCATGGCGTGCTTTAAGCCATTTGTTGTCTGTTTAGGTAAGTCAATCTGTGTAATATCCCCTGTAATACACATCTTAGAATTGAAGCCAAGACGTGTTAAGAACATCTTCATCTGATTGTCTGTTGTATTTTGCGCTTCATCTAGAATAACATAAGCATCTTCTAGTGTACGACCACGCATATAAGCAAGTGGTGCAATTTCAATAATACCCTTTTCAATCAGTTTTTCTGTATTTTCTGCACCTAACATATCATAAAGTGCATCATAAAGAGGTCTTAGATAAGGATCAATCTTTTCTTTTAAGTCCCCTGGAAGGAATCCAAGGTTCTCTCCTGCTTCTACGGCAGGTCTAGTTAAAATGATTTTCTGTACTTCATGATTCTTTAATGCCTGTACAGCAAATACAACAGATAAATATGTTTTACCAGTTCCAGCTGGACCAATCGCAAATACAACATCATGATCCTTTAAGGCATGATAATATTCTAATTGACCCATAGTCTTAGGATAGATGATCTTACCATGGCTTGTACGCGCAATATGAATATCAAAAAGTGAATCCATTTCATCAAGTTTTCCATTGCGTCCTAATTTAATAGCATATACAACATCTCTTTTAGAAATACGTACATCTTTCTTAGTCAGTTTGAGAAGTACATGAATTACTTTTTCTAGTGTTGGATCACTATGATCAAGATAAATATCTGTACCACGTACATTGATTGCATTTTCAAACTCATCTTCTAATAATGCGATATTTTCATCATGCGGACCACATAACAATTGCATGGCATCTAAACTGTATCCATTCAACTGAATTACCTTTTCCATAAAATCATCCTTTCATTGAAAAAAAGAAGAGTCAGATGACTCTTCTAAAAATAAATCTTATCTATGACGTTTCTTCTGGTTCTTTCTAGCTGCTTCTGATTTCATTTTTCTCTTTAAACCAGGTTTAACATAGAATTCTCTTTTACGAGCTTCAGCAAGGGTTCCTGTTCTAGAAACTTGTCTCTTAAAACGACGTAAAGCATCATCTAAAGATTCATTTTCTCTTACTACTGTCTTTGCCATTGAACTTTCCCCCCTTTACCGCTAAATTCGAATATGATTATACACAATGATTTTAAATAATGCAAGTCTTTTTTGACTTTTATTCATGTAATTTGATAACTTATTTTAAATCTATAATTCTTCTTCCAATTCCTGATTATATAACTGTTTTGCATACTCCTGTGCAATGAATTTATCTCCAGGATAAGGTGTGTTACCTACCAGAGATGTCATGAACTGTTCATGACCTTTTCCTAGGATAAGAATAACATCTCCTGCACAGGCTGCATCAATAGCCTGCTGAATCGCAAAACGACGATTGGTGATGATAACAGAAATTGGATCTACAATCTGTTCTTGAATCTGCTCACAGATTCCTTCAATATCATCATCTCTTTCATCCTGCTCTGTCAAAATGACATAATCACAGTACTTATTAGCCAAAGCACCAATCTTGCTTCTTTTATGGATATCTTTACGACCTGGTGCACCAAATACCGCAATTAAATGACCATTTCCCTTTACACCATGTACAAACTTAAATACTTCTTCAAAGTTATGTGCGTGCTGGCAATAGTCTACAATAATATGGAAAGGCTGTTTAACAGGTACAACCTCCATACGCCCTTCTACTGGCTGAATATATTTAATCGCATTGACTATTTCTTCAGGTGTCATCTCTAAGGCATAAAGTGTTGTCAATATTGCAAGTGTATTTGAAATATTAAAAGGTGCAATGATTGGAACTTCTACATGAAATAAACGGTTCTTAATACATATATCAAATGTTGAATGATCAATAAAGTATTCAATATTACGAGCCATAATATCTGCTTTATGATGAATACCATAGCTTAAGATTTTTGCATGTTCTGACAAATCTTTATAATTCATTGAAAGAAAATGATTAAAACGCACTTCATCTGCGTTTAAGATAGCATAACCACCTTCTTTTAATAATCTAAAGAGTTTTTCATAAGAAACCATCAGATTATCAATCGTACCATGAAATTCCATGTGTTCTTCATAAGCGTTTGTAAAAACCACAATACTGAAATTAACAGAATCAACACGCTTTAAAGCCAAACCATGCGACGATACTTCAAGAGTAAAGCCTTTTACATTCTCCTTAACCATGTTGTAGAAATTACGATGAAGGCAGATTGGGTCAGGCGTTGTTCCTGTCATCTGCATCATAGTGGCTCCATATTCTATGCCGTTATTTCCTACATAGCCCATCTTTAAATAACGACCTAATAAGCGTGCAACAACACGGGCCA
This sequence comes from Catenibacterium sp. UBA627, assembly GCF_002299355.1. Lineage (NCBI taxonomy): Bacteria > Bacillati > Bacillota > Erysipelotrichia > Erysipelotrichales > Coprobacillaceae > Catenibacterium > Catenibacterium sp. UBA627. The sequence goes on along the minus strand of NZ_DBPF01000122.1, from coordinate 45,246 downwards.
CTACCGTTTTGCCACTTGTACCTGTTACTCCAATACCTGTCATCTTATAAGAGGGATGATCATAGAAAAGATCTGCCACACGATTGAGTTCATCTAGAACATCAGGTACTTGAATATAGACAATACCCTGGTAATAACGACGCAATGGTTTAGAATGGACAATACATTTAGCCCCTTGGAAAATAGCATCATCCACATATTTATGACCATCTGTCACAAGTCCTTCAATACAAAAGAAGATAGAATCTTTTCTTACATAACGAGAATCGCTATGTATAGATTCAATCTTCAAATCACTTTCAACTTTAAAAAGCTCATTAAGCCTCTTCACTAGAAACCACCCCGATTAAATCATAACCTCGATGATCTGTTACTTTCACTTTATAAATATGTCCTTCTTTTAAAGAAGTATCTGCCACAAGAACCTTTAAGTAATTAGATGCATGACCAACCATATAGCCATCTTTTTCTTCTTCAATCAATACTTCTAGTTCCTTATTCATTTCAGATAATGCGAATTCAGTTTTTAATTCATCAGATAACTGTAATAGTCTTTTAACACGTTCTTTCTTAACGTCACCTGGGACCTGACTTGGCATACGGTCTGCAGGTGTGCCTTTTCTTCTTGAATAAGGGAAAACATGCAACTGATTGAAATGAAGCTTCTTGATCCAGTTATATGTATCTGCAAAGTCTTCTTCTGTTTCTCCTGGGAATCCTACAATAACATCTGTTGTAATAGAGATTCCTGGTAATGCTTCCTTTAATTCAAAATATTTCTTTTCAAATTCAGCTGTATTATAATGTCTTGCCATTCTTCTTAAAATAGAATCTGTGCCAGACTGAATTGGAATATGAAGATGATCAACAATAATAGGACTCTTTCCAATAAGTTCGATAATCTCATCACTGACCTGACTCATTTCAATAGAAGAAATACGTAATCTCTTCAATCCCTTAATCTTAGTTGTCAAATCTACCAATAGGTCATAAAAAGAATAATTCTCTAAATCCACACCATAACCTGCTGTATGAATACCAGTTAATACGATTTCTACAAATCCTCTGTCTACTAATTCCTGAGCCTGTCTTAATACATCTTCCTTAGGACGAGAACGTACGCCTCCACGTGCATAAGGAATAATACAATATGTACAGAAGTTATTACAGCCATCTTGAATTTTCAAGAAAGCTCTTGTTTTATTTTCAAATGCATGAATACTTAAGTCTTCAAAACGAGACACCTTCATAACATTTTCAATTTTAACTATCTGTTTATGTGTACTCTTATATTCTTCTACAAAGTCCACAATGGATGCACGATGCTGAGTTCCTAGCACAACAGAAACACCTTCAATTCCTGTGATTTCTTCACTCGCAACCTGTGAATAACAGCCCACAACGCAGATGACTGCTTCAGGGTTTGTACGATGTGCCTTACGGATCATCTGTCTTGATTTAGAGTCTCCTGTATTTGTGACTGTACAAGTATTAATAACATATACATCTGCAGGAGATTCGAAGTCGATTGTTTTATATCCTCTCTTTTTGAATATTTCTAACATCGCCTCTGATTCATAGCTGTTTACTTTACAGCCTAATGTATGAAAAGCAACTGTTGCCATTGTCTCACTTCACTTTCTTATTTAATTTCTTATATGTATGATCACTAATCAACTGATGATCATGCATGTATTCAATGAACTGTGTATATTCACCACGTTCATAATAACTAACTAATTCTTTCGCATCTTCGATAGACACCTTATTAGAATGACGATTATCATCACCTATGACCATACGGCAGATTAATGAGAAATCTTCTTTCACAAATAAATAGATTGTCCCCAATTCTTCATAATAGTAGGCAATGTGAGATTCATTTTCATAAATCTTTTCTAAACTTGAAAAAGGTGTATCTAATAAAATAGGTCCATAATATCTATAAGCGGTATCTAATGTGATTTTTTGACTCTTTACAAATTCAGCATGCTGCTTCAATAAGAGAATCTGATAATCGTTGATATACCACCCATTAATATCAGGAGAATAGACAGGAATATAAATATCTCTTGAACTTTCTTCATCATAAAAATGAGGGAGCGTTTCTAAAACATTCTTGAGATCATTGTTGAACATCTTTCGTTTTTCTTCATAAGTGATATATTCAAACATATCATAATGACCTGCCGCAAAAAGATCATAAGACCCTTCAATAGCATCTCTACCTTCTAACGAACGTAGGACAATTTCCATATTGAATAAATCAATTTCAGATTTGATCTTAAAACGAATATCCATTGATTCTAGTTCTTTTTTATGTTCTTCACAATAATGATACAACTTTGTCTTAGTATACTTTGTATCCCTGCTGTATTTATTAATGACTGCAATAAAGTTCATATTAATCCCCCAATTCTCTTCTATACCCAATAACACTTAGCATATATAAAGGTGCTGTTTCACTTCTTAATATACGATTACCAATAGAACATGGCACAACACCTATTGCCTGCATCTTTTCTACTTCCTGAAGATCAAAACCTCCTTCAGGTCCCACAATAATAGTAATAGAAGTATGAAGTGCATCAAGTGCTTTCGTGAAAGCACGGTGTTCACCATTCTTACTTTCTTCTTCATATGCCACAACATTAACTTCAGATAAATAATCTTCAAGCTGTGATAATTGAATAGGAGGCGTAATTTCAGGAACAATCTGTCTATGACATTGTTCACTTGCTTCCTGAGCAATACGAACAAAGCGCTCTTTTTTCTTATTAAAACGTGTTTCATCCATCTTCACAATACTTCTAGAAGCACGTAATGGAACAATACGTGTAACCCCTAGTTCCGTTGCTTTTTGAATCACAAATTCAAATTTATCACTCTTAGGTAACCCATAGACTAAAGTCACTTCAACATCCAATTCATTATCTTCCTGAAGTTCTTCCTTAATCTGTAATAAGCCCTGTTTTAAGTCTATGATTTCACACAAACATACATGCTTATCTTCATCAATGCAAATAACATGTTCGCCTTTTTCCATGCGCATAACCTTAGTCATATGCTTATACATAGAATCATCAGCGATAATAATATCATTTTGTCTATAATTGTTTTTAATAAAATATCTCTGCATAGTCATCTCTCCTCTAGCATTCTAACATTTTTATGAAACATTGAAAAGACAATAGAAAAAAAAGAAGATAGAGGGGGATTCTATCTTCTTTTACACTTTATGATTCTCTCGCAACAAATCCATTATCATAATCAATGATTACATGACTATTGGCATGAATTGTACCTTTGATAATTTCTCTTGCAAGCATTGTCTCAATATGAGACTGGATATAACGCTTGATTGGACGAGCACCAAATGTTGCATCAAATGCATCCTGTGCAATTCTATTTTCAGCCGCATCAGTGACTTCTAAAGTAATCTTCTTTTCTTCTAGACGACCTTCAAGTTCATGAATAAACTTATCAATAATCTTATAAACAACACTTGAATCAAGTGAGTTGAACATAACGATTTCATCAATACGGTTTAAGAATTCAGGTTTGAAGTGCATCTTTAATTCATTATCCACTTCTTTACGTGTTTCTTCATTATTACCCTGCAACAAGTACTGAGAACCGATATTAGAAGTCATAATGATAATTGTATTCTTGAAGCTAACTACATTACCTTTAGAATCTGTTAAACGACCATCATCAAGAATCTGTAATAAGATATTGAAGACATCTGGATGGGCTTTTTCAATTTCATCTAATAAAACAATACTATATGGAGCACGTCTAACCGCTTCAGTTAACTGTCCACCTTCTTCATAACCTACATATCCTGGAGGAGCACCTAATAAACGAGAGACACTATATTTCTCCATATATTCACTCATATCGATACGTACAATATTCTTTTCGCTATCAAAGAGCTGTTCTGCTAAAGTTTTCGCTACTTCTGTCTTACCTACACCAGTAGGACCTAGGAATAAGAATGAACCAATTGGTCGGTTTTCATCATTGATACCAGCACGGCTTCTAAGTATTGCATCAGTGACCTTAGTAATTGCTTCATCCTGACCAATAACTCTCATCTTCATAATATCTTCAAGATTCAATAGTTTTTCTTTTTCTGATTCCATCAGCTTAGAAACTGGAATATTTGTCCATCTAGAGATAACTTCAGAAATAGTATCTACAGTAACTTTTTCCTGTAATAGAGCATCATCATTTTCTTTTGCCTGGTATTCTTCTATTTCTTTATTAATAGCTGGTATAGTCTGGTATTTGATCTTAGAAGCTTCTTCTAGGTTGCCCTGAGATTCAAATTGTGCCATCTGTGTTTCAAGACGAACCTTCTGATTCTTTAAGTCCTTGATATGATCAACCTGAGACTTTTCTGATTTCCACTGTTCAGTTAAGCCAGAAATCTTTTCATTTAATGAAGCAATCTTCTCTTTGATTTCTTCTAGTCTCTTTTCATTGTCTTCTGTTGAATCTTCTTTTTCAATTGAAATTCTTTCCATCTCTAGACGATTCTTATCACGTGTAATTGTATCTAATTCTTCTGGCATAGAATCAATTTCCATACGTACTGAAGCGCATGCCTCATCAATTAAATCAATGGCTTTATCTGGCAAGAAACGATCAGTAATATAACGGTCACTCATATGAGCTGCTGCGATAATCGCACTATCCTGAATCTGAACACCATGATGAGATTCAAATGGTTCCTTTAAACCTCTTAGAATCGCAATAGTATCATCAATATCAGGTTCCTGTACCAATACTTTCTGGAAACGTCTTTCTAAGGCTGCATCCTTTTCAATATACTGACGATATTCATCAAGTGTAGTTGCACCAATACAATGTAATTCACCACGGGCCAACATTGGTTTTAATAAGTTAGCCGCATCCATAGCACCATCTGTCTTACCTGCACCAACTAACTGATGGATTTCATCAATAAACATAATGATTCGTCCTTCAGATTTCTTGATTTCATTTAAAACAGCTTTTAATCTTTCTTCAAATTCACCACGATATTTAGCACCTGCCACAAGTGAACCTAAATCAAGTTCAAATAAAGTTTTATCTTTTAATGTTTCGGGTACATCGTTCTTAACTATACGCCAAGCAAGTCCTTCTACAATCGCAGTTTTACCTACACCTGGTTCACCAATTAAAATTGGATTATTCTTTGTCTTACGTGATAAGATCTGAATCACACGTCTGATTTCTTCATCACGTCCTATAACTGGATCAATCTTGCCATCTTTAACATCTTTTACAAGATCACGTCCGTATTTTTCTAATACTTCATAATTATTTTCTGGGTTTGGAGTATCCACTTTATGTCCTCCTCTCATTTCCTTAATGATTTTTTCTACTGCTTTCTTATCTAGATGATAACGAGATACAAAGTTTCTGATAAAGGTACCTTGCGAATTAAACAGTGCGAGAATAAGATGTTCTACACTCATATAGTCATCTTTATACTCTGTCTTAATTCTTTCCGCATTCGCAATCCAGCTATTCAAATCATAACTTAAGCGTAACTGATCCTGTGTGACCTGTCCCACACTCGGTTTCTTATTTATCTCATCATTGAGTAAATCCTGTACTTCTGGTATAGAAATATTGAGTTTTGTAAGTACTCGATAGAAAATACCAGAACTATCTTCTAATAATGCATACATGAGATGTTCAACATCTACAATCTGCTGATTAAGAGATAAAGCACTCTGCGCCGCACGTCCAAATGCTTCCTGCATGGCTTCTGTCCATTTTTCACTATTCATCGCAATCACTCCTTTTAGCACTCTTCTTTCTCTTGTGCTAATGCTAGTATATCACTTTTATTAGCACTGTCAATAGATGAGTGCTAATTTCTATAAAGATTTTGTGACTTGTTGTGACTACTAATTGAAAAAAGTAATTACAGTCTTAAAGCATTTTGCTTTGCTCAGTCTACAATCCCCAATAACCAGTCTCTTGCATTTATACGTCGAATTCCTTCATATTGTTCTTCTGGTTCTTCATCCATTGTTAAGATAATCTTCGGATAATGATCTCGTATTGCTTGTAATGGTCTTAATTCTCTCAAAAGTGTATTTTCATCTCGTACAGTCAGTGCTACCTGGAAATATACTGTTCCCTTTTTATTCTGTGCTACAAAATCGACTTCATATGAATCGATTTTTCCAACATACACATCATATCCTCGACGCAACAATTCCAAATAGACTATATTTTCCAGAACATGTCCTGCATCTGCCTGCCTTGAACCTAAAAGCATATACCTCATTCCAATATCAACTATATAATATTTTTCAAGAGTCTTTAAATATTGTTTTCCCTTTATATTATAACGTTTTGCCTGATATATAATATAGCTCTCGCTAAAAGCCTCCAGATATTTTCCCACCGTTTTGGTATCAATTTTTCGCCCTTCTGAGGTCATCGTATCTGCAATTTTTTTTGAGGACAATGGATTTCCTATATTATCAAACACAAATCTTAAGACACTCTTAAGCATCATGGTATCTGTGATTCTTTTCCTGTTTATAATATCCTTCACAACAATCGTATTATAGATTCCTTCCAGATAATCTCTAATCTCATCTGGCTGATTTTTTAATTCCAATGTAAACGGAAATGAACTATTCTGCAAATACTCAGCATATTTAATTCCTCTGTCATTCATGCTACCAGTACTTTCCATATATTCCTTAAAAGACAACGGCAACATTTCAATCTGAATATATCTTCCTGAAATCATAGTCGCAATCTCACTGGACAACATATATGCATTAGAACCAGTCACATAAATATCTATGTTTTTTTTAATATAAAGACTGTCCAGCACTTTCGGAAAATCTTTTACATTCTGAATTTCATCAAGAAAAATATATGTCATTTTCCCATTAATCAAACGTTCCTTTAAATATTTATATAATTTTCTGTAATCTGTCAGTTCTTCATAATCAAGATCTTCAAAATTAATAGAAATAATCTGTTCTTCCTCAACCCCATGCTCTTTTAAATAATTGCGATAAATTTCCAGAAGCATAGATTTTCCACAACGTCGTACACCTGTAACAATTTTAATCAACTGCTTATCTTTCCATGCAATCAGTTTTTCTAAATATTCTTTTCTTTCTATAATCATAATAATGCTCCCTTCGTTTTTACTAATTATATTCCAAAAATAACAAAATATTCAATAGTTTTAGGATTACATTCCAAAAACTATTGATTTTCATATCTTTTTGGGAACAAAAGTTAACTTGATAGCTGTTTCTGTGTGAATCAATATTACTCGTCTCCATATAGACAATATATCCGGCATAGTGGTCAAGGACAGCCTGTATTGCTATGGAGTCTCCCTCATATGCCTTTATAATCGTATCATAGTGTTGAGCATCACTTTATTTACTACTAAAAGACACATAATTATTCAAATTAAATGAAAAAGGCATTACAGATATGAACTCTTTCTATTCACATTATTTGTAATGCCTTTTTTATGTTTTGTGTGCAAAAAAGAAAAGAGAAGGAAACATTCAAACCCCCTCTTCAAACATTTCTGTCCCTAACAGCGAGACTTATGATAATTTATTTTTCAATATCTTCCATAGAAATCAGTTCCTGTGATACATCCACCTGAGAGAAGCGAAGACCATGATCCTCGTACTCAAATTCTCCTCTCTGATTATCAATCGGATCGATGCGGAGCCATTTTTTCTCCGGTATGAATTCTTTTTGGATTTCAGAGTTAGCTGGCATGCGGAAAATGTCGAGATTACCAAAGTAATAGTTCCAACGCTCTTTGTCTCCTTCACGCCATGCGCTTCCACCAAAGGAAGGGTCTGCAAATACCCATCCATAAGGTGCTACATAGAATTGTGCCCAATCATGGCATCCTGTATAATACTTTGTTGCATATAGACCTGACTGCCAACGTGCCGGAATTCCAGACATACGGCAAAGTGTGATGAATAGTAGTGCTTGTACACCACAATCACCTTTCAGATTGATTGCACAGTATTCTGGAATACACTCAATTGTAAAATACTCTCTCATGAAAGAATACATAACTTTTGTTGTCACAAAATCATAGAATCGACGCGCCAAAATAATTGGATTTGTCTCATTTCCTGCAAGCTCATCTCTTAGTTCTCTTAAGTAAGGAGTGAATACGATATGTGGTGCCTGCTCTTTCAGACAGAAATCTGGCTGTTCTTCAGATACCTTGGCAGGATCTAACTCCACATAATTTACATGGTAATCAAATGAATAATCTACCATAAACTCCTGATTCTCTTTCAGTTCAGTTTCAAAATATACTGTTCTCTGTGGTGCATCAGCAGGTGCTATATATGTAATCTCTGGATTAGATGCGTGAATCTCTACATTAGAAACCTGCTCATATACCTTAGGAATCGGAAGATGTACACGAACCTTGCGTCCTATCTCTTCGAATTCTTTCTTAACTTTTATTGTTGAACGTATACGAGTGTGTACAGTTCTTCCACCATGTTCCTTCATGTAATGTATATTTTCGTTCAATAGCTTCTGATTCAGGTTGTTTTCTTTGTTATTCTCTGGATTTTCTACAATTACACGTTCAGCGAAGTCTGGACGTGTCTTAATTAGATTTTCATAGAATCGACGCTGAAAATGTACCTCGCCGTCCACATAAACCCAATCTGCTGCACCGATTTCTTTTAAATGATCTAACTCTTCTTTTTTGAAATCACGCAGATGGCTCGTCATGATTTCCAATGCTTCATCATAAGTAAATGGGTATTCATTTCCACCCATAACACCAATGACTTCCTGTTCAATTTCCAGACGTTTTCTAAGCGCCTGTGGAATATCCTTTTCTTCTAGAAAATAATGAATCATTTTTTGGGCTCCAGCATAATCACCATAAATTTTTAATTTCA
>NZ_DBPF01000122.1:35880-36161 GCF_002299355.1 Catenibacterium sp. UBA627 | reverse complement strand
CCATATTTGCACAAGTGATGTTATTTGCTGCTAAGTAATCCCCAGATCACTCTCAATCCATAATTAATTCCTGAAGTCACTAAAATCAATATCATGCACAAAGCAGAATAATCCTATTCCTCATCTACTGACAATTGAGTATGATACACATAATGCTTTCGCAAATTCCGTCTGACTTATAAGCTTTGTTTTCGAACTTCTTTTATATATTTCAAAAAACTCATCTACAATCTTTTTTCAAAATATAGTAAAAATTATAGCATGTATGCAAATAACTTGCT
>NZ_DBPF01000122.1:27182-35701 GCF_002299355.1 Catenibacterium sp. UBA627 | reverse complement strand
ACAATAAAGGCAAAATTAAATGCCGTGTTTACCGCATATTAAAGTTTCATTTCCTCCAACAAAAAAGAATCTATTCAGACTCTCCCTTATTCATCATTGAACGTATCTTCTGCATACGTTTGTCTAATTTAGCACTTTCTACTGAACAGTCATAAAGTTCCTGAGCAATAAGTTTTGCTTCATCTTCAGGAATATTCTTCTTATAGCGTAATTTATGTTCCAAACTTGCCCAGAAATCCATCGCAATAGTACGAAGCTGTACTTCTACATAAACATACTTCTTTGTCTTCTGTAAGAAGATTGGTACCTGTACAATTAAGTGTAAACTACGATAACCACTAGGTTTAGGATTTTTAATATAATCCTTCATCTCAATCAAAGTAATATCATCCTGTCTTAAGAAGCTATCTGCAAGTTCATAAATATCTTGAGGAAATGAACAAACAACTCTGACTCCTGCAATATCTCTTATATTTTCTTCTAATGATTCCATAGTCATCGGAATATTCTTGCGTCTTACTTTTCTCGCAATACTGTCATATGATTTAATACGTGACTTGATGCTTTCAATGGGATTACCATCATATTCTAAAGAATATTCCTGATCTAATACTCTAAATTTTGTTTCTATCTCCATTACCGCGCAACGATAATAGGACATTAAAAGATCAAATGGCTTTTTATTCTTATCTAATAAATCTAAGAACTCATCAGAAAGAATGCTCTGTTTCACAAATTCTTCTCTTTTTTGTTCAATGATTTTAAATCCACTTCTTTTTATATCTTCTAGGTCTCTCATATATTCATCCTTCTTTCAATCTCTATCATTATAATCTATTTCTACGAAAAAAAGAACTGAGAAACCTCAGTTCATATGTTCAAGTGCTTTCTTGAATTGTTTTCTAAACAATAATACTGTAAATGTAATCGCAAAAAGATCTGCCACTGGTTCCGCTAAGTAGACAGCCATTGTCTTATCCACAAGTAATGCTGGCATAATATAAATAAGTGGTATTAAGAGAATGAATTTTCTAGTAACTGCCACAATAACTGATGCTTTCGCATTACCTAAAGCCACAAATGTCATCTGACAGGCAATCTGAATTCCAAATAATCCTACAACTGCCATATAGATTCTAAGTGCTTTTGTGGTAAAGAGAGAGAGTTCTTGTGCATTTGTAAAGAGTCCTACAAACATCTGTGGGAAGATCTGAATCAAAATCCAGATTGCCATTGAAAAGATAAGGGAAACCTTAAGTAATAATTTAAATGTCTTTTGAACACGTTTTTTATTCTTAGCCCCATAGTTGTAACTGATAATAGGCTGTGCCCCCTGTCCCAATCCCTGTAAAGGAAGCATCGCAAACTGCATAACACTAGTCAATATAGTCATTGCGCCTACTGCTATATCTCCTCCGTATTTTAATAAAGAAGAATTAAAACAGACCTGGATGACACTCTCACTTGACTGCATCACAAAGGTAGAAAGACCTAAAGCAAGACAGGGTAAGATGACTGAGTTATCTAAAGATAAGTTTTTCTTTTTTATTTTAAGTTTTGTTTTTTTGCCAAACAGGAAACGAAGAACATAAAAACATGAACATCCCTGTGAGATGATTGTCGCAAGAGCCGCGCCTTTGACACCTAGATTGAATCCAAAGATCAAAATAGGATCGAGGATGACATTACATAATGCCCCAATTACAACAGAAATCATCCCATTCTTCGCAAACCCCTGGGCCGTAATAAACATATTCATCCCCAGTGTTAATTGGACAAAAAGCGTTCCTATCGCATATATATTCATATAATCTACTGCATAAGAGATTGTATTACCACTTGCACCAAACGCAAGTAGGAAGGTACGATTTCCAAAGAATAGAATAAGTGTTAATACAATAGAGACAATAATCTGTGTAATAAAACAGTTTCCTAAAATCTTTTCTGCATGATCATGATTTCCCTGTCCCATATAAATAGAAGCACGTGGTGCCCCACCATTGCCTACTAGAGAGGCAAAGGCTGTCACAATCATAATAAGAGGCATACAGACACCAACTCCTGTTAAAGCAAGTGCACCAGTATGGGGAATATGACCAATAAACATACGGTCTACAATATTGTAAAGCATGTTGATTAATTGCGCTATGACTGTAGGTAAAGCAAGTTGTCTTAATAGTTTACCTACTGGTTCAGTCGCAAGAAAGTCTTTATTTTCAGCCATATTATCCTCCTATTCTTTGTGATTCAATAAAGATGAGATCTTCACTATTTTCTATTGTCAAAATACCATGACATTGATTAGAGATACATAATGGATCATGAGGTTCTAATGTATAACCATCAAGTGGATAATCACAATTCTTTAATGTGAGAATACAAGTCTTTTCAGTAAAGCAAGAGAAGTATTTATACTCAGTGCAGTCTATCTGATGTATTCCTTTAGGCAGCAAATAGATTCTATTGATATCATCATAGAGTGTAATCTTAATATCTGGATGCTGTCTTAAATAAATGAGTACTCCTAGAAAATGATCAATACGTCCACCAATGACGCCATAAAGATCTATTTCATCATAGCCTCTATTAAGTGCTTCGCTAATGGCTAGTTCTGTATCTGTTTCATCCTTGTGTGTAGGAAAGCTCAAAACTTCTAGCCCCTCAAGGTATTCTTTATGTTCTAGAGAATCAAAGTCTCCAATTGCGAATAATGGTTTAATAAATTGACGGTGCAGATGTTCCAAACCACCATCAACCGCAATATAAGGGATGTCTTTATTAAAGACATCCCCATTATTCATGCTTGCGTATAAGCCTATTTTCATTTGAGTGAATCAATAGCTTCCTGTCTATTTTCTGCCTTGAAGACATAGCTTCCAGCCACAAGAACATCTGCCCCAGCTCCACGGCATAGGTTGGCTGTATTTTCATTGATACCACCATCTACTTCAATAAGATAGCGTCTACCATTTCTAATTTCTTTTAATTCAGTAATCTTATCTAAGGCTGAAGGATTGAATGACTGACCTCCAAATCCTGGTTCAACACTCATTACAAGAACCATATCTAAATCATCTAGGAATGGTTTAACAGCTTCTACGTCAGTTCCTGGTTTAATAGAGATAGAAGCAAGACATCCTGCATCATGAATACGCTGAATAAGGACACGTGCTTCCTGCACGCTTGATACAGCTTCAATATGGAATGTAATGAGATCTGCACCTGCATTGATGAATTCATCTAAATACTGACCAGGATCAGTAATCATTAAATGAACATCAATAAACAAATCAGTGACAGCACGGACATTACTCAAGATACTATAACCAAATGAAATATTTGGTACAAAGTGTCCATCCATGACATCATAATGAATCCATGACTTTCCTCCATCATAGATTGTATCAATATCTTCTTTAAGATGCGCAAAATCAGCGGATAATACTGAAGGTGCAATTTTAACCATATCGTTTATCTTTCCTTTCTTTTACCTGCTTTAATAACTGCAGATAATCTTCATATCTTGTTTGATCTATGTCTCCTGCTTCAACAGCTTCTTTCACAGCACACTTTGGTTCACTATCATGAAGACATCCTCTAAACTTACAATGATGAGATAATTCTCTAAAATCATGATAAGTAGTCGCAAGTTCTACGGGTTCCATCTTCAGTTCCAAAGAAGAGAAGCCAGGTGTATCGGCAATATAGCCACCATACATCGGAATCAGTTCAACATGTCTTGTTGTATGTTTTCCTCTTCCTAATGCCTGTGAAATTTCATTTGTCTCAATATTCAATTCAATGTTTAAGGCATTCAAAAGACTTGATTTACCTACACCACTCTGTCCTGTCACGACTGTGACACGATTCTTTAGAAGTGGTTTGATCTCTTCAATACCCTCATTTTCTTTACTTGATACAAAATATAGATCATATGCATTGTACTTCTTTTTGATAACCGGAACAAGTTCTCTATTAAGATCTATCTTAGTAATAATGATAATTGGCTTAATCTTCTCATATTCAACCATTGCGAGGAACTGATCAAGAAGCATCTGATCAAAATCCGGTTCAGCAATAGAAAATACAAGGAGAGCTTGATCTATATTACAAATAGGAGGTCTTTCTAACTGATTATGTCTTTCATCAAGAGAAAGGATATAACCTGAACCATCCTTTTCTTCCTTGAAGCTGCAGAAGTCTCCTACAAGAGGCTTCTGTCCTCTGTTTCTAAATTTACCACGTGCCTTGCAGCTTACTACTTTTTCGCCTGTATCTACATAGTAGAATCCTGCAAGGACTTTTATAATCTGACCTTTAGGCATATCTTCTCCTATTCTGATTGTGCATTCTGACTGGCGTCATCACCATCATCATCTTCTGGTAAATCAGGCTGAGAAGGTGGTGTTGGTGGAGTAGGTTTCTTATCATAGTAATATAAGATAATTTCAGTGCCCTTGCTTGTTACCTGAGTATAAGGTGCAACAGACTGTTTAACGACTGTATTAACAGACATTGAGTTGATTGTTGCACTGTCAGTAGGTGATGGAAGAACAGATAATTTTACATTGGTGAAGCCCTGGCTTTCCAATGTTGATTTTGCGGCATTGATGTCCTGACCATAAAGTGATGGAACAGTAATAGTAACACCCTTAGAAACTGTTAAAGTGATAATCTTGCCTTTTTCATTAGGATCCTGTTTTTCTCCTTCAGAAATAGACTGTCCAATAACAATACCTGCTTTATATTCATCATCAGACTTTTCATACTTCTTCACCTTATATCCAAGCTTGGTAAGTTTCTTATAAGCTGTGTCATAAGACACACCTGTATAATCTTCCATGATAATATATTTACCCTTAGAAAGAGTTAATGTCACAGTATCACCTTTATTAATAGCATGTCCTGCTTCAGGATCTGTGGCTACTACAAGACCTTTTTCATATTTATCACTTAATTCATAGTTAACATTATCAGAAACCTTATAGCCTTTATCAATCAATAAAGCTGTTGCTTCTTTTTCGGTCTTACCTACTAAATCCATCATCATGCCATCTTTATTACCACCAAGTAAGAAGAAACCTGCCACAATCGCAAGACATACAATGACAGCACCAATAGCTGCACCAATCGCAATCTTCTTTTTCTTATCCATTGGTTCTTTCTTCTTCTCATCCTGAGGCTTGATTTCTTCAATTTCTGTCTGTGTTGTTTCAGGATCAATAGGTGCCGTTTTAGTAAAGAACTGTGAATCGCTCGCAATAATAGTTGGATCAGTATTAACATGGTCAAAAGTAAGCTTTTCTTCAGCTAAACGTTCTAAACATGTGTCTAAATCATCTAACATATCATCCGCACACTGATAACGATTATTTGTATTCTTAGCAGTCGCTTTGATAATGATATTTTCTACTGACTGAGGAATCGCTGGATTATAAGCACGTACTGAAGGAATTTCATCACGCATATGCTTTAATGCGATATTTACTGGAGACTCACCATTAAATGGTACATCTCCTCTTAGTAATTCATAGAAGAGAACACCTAAGGCATAAATATCACTCTGTGGTGTTGCTTTTTCACCTCTTGCGATTTCTGGCGCAAGATAGTGAAGTGAGCCCATGATCGTATCAGTCTGAGTCACCTGTGATAAAGACTGGATTGAGGCAATACCGAAATCCGCAATCTTTACAATGCCAGAATCAGTGACAAGAATATTCTGAGGCTTCAGATCACGATGTACAATACCCATAGAATGTGCAAGTGCAGTAGCTGAAGCAACCTGCTTCATAATGTCCACAGCTTCAACGTAATGAAGTGCACCACGCTTGTTAATTAATTCTTTTAAAGTCTGACCACGTACATATTCCATGACAATATAGTAAAGATCATCTTCTTCACCTACATCATAGATTTCTACAATATTACGATGACATAATGCAGCCGCTGCACGCGCTTCACGATGGAAACGAGTGATATAAATAGGATCTCCTGTCAAAGAAGAACGAAGTATTTTGACTGCTACTTCTCTTTTTAATATGTCATCATATGCAAGATAGACATCGGCCATACCGCCCTGTCCAATAAGTTCTTTTAATTCATAACGATCAGCAAGAACACGTCCTTTTTCACTCATCTTATGCTTCTCCCTTCTCAATTAGTAAAACACCAATATTATCTAATCCGCCAAATTCATTGGCTGATTGAATGAGGCATTCAGTTTTTTGATCAACTGATGCATTTTTTTGTAGTATTTCTTCAATCTGTTGAGATGAGAGTGAATTATATAATCCATCTGAACAGAGCAATATTGCACGATAATCCTCTTCAATCTTATAAAAAGAAATACGTAAAGCTTCTTTAATACCAATAGCCTGCACTAAGACATTTCTTTTTGGATGATGTGAGGCTTCTTCTGCATTGATCAAACCTCTTTTTACAAGTTCATTCACAAAAGTATCATCTGCTGTAATCTGCTTTAATGTATCTTTATATAAATAAGCTCTAGAATCACCCACATGGGATATATAAGTATTCTTACCATCCATATAACAGATGACAATTGTAGTCCCCATGCCTGCATATTCACTATGCATGTCACTTTCCTTATTCACAAGATCATTGGCAGTTAATAGTAAAGATGAAATCCAGGCATGAATAGATTCATCATCTAGAAATGGTGAATGATCAAAGAAATGTTCAATCACATAACGACTCACAAGTGTTGAAGCAACTTCACCTGCAAGATGACCACCCATTCCATCACACAATACGCCAACGATTTCATGATTCTTAATTTTATAGACTGCTCTATCTTGATTTACTGACCTTTTTATTCCGATATCAGTCATCGCGGAGATAGCCATATTATGCTCCTTTCTCTCTCTTTGCACGTAACTGTCCACATGCACCATCAATATCACGGCCATGTTCTTTTCTTAAAGTACAATTAATATGTAAACGAATAAGTTCATCCTTAAATGCAGTAATTGTATGACTTAGAGATTGTTTATAGCCATGTTCATCTACAGGGTTATAAGGAATTAAATTGACATAGACATTTAATCCACGAAGATAATGCGCTAACTGACGTGCATATTTGATATCATCATTAACATCCTTCAATAAAATATATTCAAGAGTGACACGACGATTTGTACGTTCAATATATGTCTTGATTGCATCTCTTAAATCATCCATATTATAGCGTTTGTTGACAGGCATCAATTCATTACGGATTTCATCATTAGGTGCATGTAAGCTGATTGCTAGATTCACCTGGATTGGTTCATGAGAGAAACGTTCAATTCCAGGAATCAAACCACATGTAGAGATAGTGAGATGTCTTGCGCCAATAGCTAAACCATGAGGTTCATTGACTGTATAGATGAAGTTCATGACTTCATCATAGTTATCAAATGGCTCACCTGTTCCCATGACGACTACATGAGTCACTCTTTCTTTTAAATCATTCATAACAGTCAAGACCTGTTTCACAATTTCACCACTTGTAAGGTTACGCTGTTTCTTTAGTAAGCCTGAAGCACAGAAGGAACAGCCCATATTGCATCCTAACTGGCTTGTGACACATAATGAACGACCATAAGTCTGAATCATCAATACTGTTTCAATGAGTCCTCCATCTTCTAATTCAAGAAGATATTTAGTCGTACCATCACGTGCGACCTGCTTTTCCTTGATAGTTAAAAGCGCATCACTGAAATGGTTGGAAAGTGTTTCCTGAAGTTCTTTAGAAAGATTAGTCATCTGATGAAAATCATAGACATTCTTTACATAAATCCATTCATAGATCTGTTTCGCACGGAAAGGCTTCTGCCCCATCGCTTTTAATTCTTCTTTTAATTGTTCAAGTGTTAAGTCATAAATTGATTTCATCATACATCCTTTTCTAACAGACACATATAAAAGCCATCACTGTGATATTCAAATGGAAGTATAGTACGCTCTTCCACTACATGCATATCGGGATGCTTCTTTATGAATTTTTCAATCTGTTTTTCGTTTTCTTTTTTATTTATAGTGCACGTACTATACACTATATTACCACCTTTTATACATAAAGAATATGCATTTTCTAGTAATTTTGCTTGAATAAGAATGATTTCATCCATTGCATCAGAATCATGGTACTTGATTTCAGGTTTTCTGGAAAGAACACCAAGTCCAGAACATGGACCATCTAAGAGTATTTTTGTATACTGCTTATCAAATAATGAAAGGTCTGTACTATCTCCTGTATGAACATGAACATTGGATAATCCAAGTCTTTTCGCATTGTCTTCAATAAGCTTTGCTTTATGTGGATAAAGATCATAAACGTCAATCAAGCCTCTATTATTCATGAGTATACCAAGATGTGTTGTTTTAGAACCTGGTGCCCCGCACATATCCAAGACAACATCTTCTTCACCTGGATTTAATAAACGGGCTACCATCTGTGATGATTCATCCTGAATAGTGACTAGACCTTCTTTAAAAGCTTCAGTATGCGCAATATT
>NZ_DBPF01000122.1:0-27111 GCF_002299355.1 Catenibacterium sp. UBA627 | reverse complement strand
GATACTTCTTTAAGAATTCCTCGCGAGACATCTTATATGTATTCACACGGCCGCTTTTTAAAGGAACTTCATTATCAGCATGAAGAATCTTTTCTGTTGTTTCTTTGCCATATTGCGCATTGAACATCTTGACCATCCATAATGGATGACTTGTAGAAATAGATAAACGTTCATCATGATCCAAATCATCTAAAGATCTTGTTTCTTTAAAACAACTATGCAAAATCGCATTAATCATGCCTCCTGCTCTTTTATTTCTTCTTTCTTTAATAATTTCTACTGCCTCATTCACTATCGCATAATCTGGTGTATCTAAATAAAAATGCTGGTAAAGGCTCATTAATAGAAGCATTCTCTCTACAACTTTTAAGCGAGTATGGATGTGTGGTTCTAATTGATATTCTAGATATAAACGATTCTGAATAGTCCCATAGACGAGGGTTGTAATAAGTCCTCTTTCTGATGATGAGAAATCTTGAGTAAGAGTATGATTTAAAGTGATATTTAAATAACTCTCATTCTTTTCATAATCAATGAGTATGTCTAATGCTGTATCTCTTTCTTTCATATTAATATGTGGAATACGGATTAAAATCGCATGCCACAATGACACCTCCTTTTCTTGTACGGTTATAATAATCATCGATGAGACTTAATTGTTCATAGATTGGCTTAGATTCTATATATTTAATCAAAATTCTTTCACGATAGATATCCTGCATCTTAAAGGCGGGCTGAGGGCCGATAATGCGTACCTTTTCTAAATGTTCCTTTAAACACTTGCTGATATCCAAGGCTGTCAAATGAACATTCTTTGGTGTACGGGATTGTACAATGACTGATACAAGGTGGCAGAATGGTGGATATTTTGCTTTCTTTCTAAATAACATCTCTTCCTTAAAGAAAGCTTCATAGTCCTGCTTCACAGCTGCCTTGATTGCATAATGTTCAGGATTAAATGTCTGAATCATGACAGTCCCCTGCTTATCTCCTCGTCCACTCCTTCCTGCCACCTGACATAATAACTGGAATGTGCGTTCAGAAGCTCTAAAATCCGGTACCATAAGAGACAGATCAGCCATAAGAACCCCTACAAATGTGACATTGGAGAAATCAAGCCCCTTCGCAATCATCTGTGTACCAAGCATAATATCTGCTTTATGTTCTTCAAAATCTTTAAGTAATTTTAAATGTGTATTCTTATTACGGGTTGTATCAAAGTCAAAACGAATAATACGTGCATCTGGATATTTCTTTTCTAATTCTTCTTCTATTTTCTGTGTACCATACCCTATCTTTTTAAGATGCGTACTACCACATTCAGGACAGACTTGAGGTACAGAAGTGAAGTATTCACATAAGTGACATTTTAATCTGTTTTCAGCTTTATGATAAGTAAGCGTCACATCACAATGCGGACAGCGGATTGGTTTACCACATGATTCACATTTAATAAAAGACGCATAGCCTCTCTTATTTAAAAGAATCATAGCCTGTTCTCCTTTATTCAGAGTTTCTTCTAGTCGCTGCTGCATTCTTTGAGATAATAGTGAATAGTTACCCTGACGCGCTTCGTTACCCATATCTACCACTTCACAATAAGGTAATGGTTTCCCATTAATTCTTTCTTTCATCTCAAATAAGCCATAGATTCCTTTTTGTGCTCTCGCATATGTTTCTACAGATGGTGTCGCACTGCCTAGGACAATCTTCGCATTATTTTTCTCTGCACGCATCTTCGCAATAGATAATGTATGATAACGTGGTGTATTGTCCTGCTTATAGCTCATATCATGTTCTTCATCCATAATGATGAGTCCTAGATTCTCAACTGGCGCAAAGATTGCAGAACGCGCACCTACCACAATACGAGCTTCACCCTTTTTTATACGACGATATTCATCATATTTTTCTCCCTGTGATAAACGGGAATGAATGATTGCCACTTCGTCATGAAAACGTTCTTTAAAAATACGTTCCATCATCGGCGTCAAAGATATTTCTGGCACAAGCATAAGTACTGTCTTATTCTTTTCTAACATCTTTTTAGTGAGCGCAATATAGACTTCTGTCTTCCCAGATCCTGTAACCCCATGAATAAGAGAAATAGTATGAGAGGTTTGAAGGATTCCCCTTACAACACTTTCTTGAAGTGGTGTTAAGGTAATTTCATTATTGACCTTTAAATCATTTCCTGCATAAGGGTTGCGCTGTACTTCTTTATTATAAATCTCTATCAATCCCTGATTTTCAAGAGATGAGATGACACTTCTAGAATAAGGGATATCCTTAAGAAACATTTCTCCCTGATTCAAAAGCATACGAAAACATTCCTTCTGTTTCACTGTTTTAGGTGTTCCTGTATTGATTACTTTTACACATTGTCTCGTCTTGATACCGACCATTTTATGTGTAGAGGGTTTTAAAGTACCTGGCAGCATTGCCTGGAAACAAGCAATAAGTGGGCAAAGTGTCATCTTAGACATACGATGAGCCAGTGTTATTAATTCATTGTTTAAGAGTGGTGCTTCATCTATGACAGAATAAATATAGGAGTATTTAAAGCCATCTCTTTCTTCTAGTTCTTTCTGCGTTAATTGAACTTCTTCAACCGATAAGACATAACCAACCACCTGACGATGATTAAATGGAACTTTTACACGAATTCCTGTAAGAATTGGTTTCTTAGATAAATAAGAAAAACCACGATCTAATGCCTGGACAGGATGTTCTATTAATACTTCTACCTTAAACATAAAATCACCTCCGTAAAAAAGAAAAAGCAGCCAGATGGCTACTTCATGTTTTCTTCGATAATCTTGACAATATCATCTTTAGCACGCATAACATCATCGTTCACCACTACATGCTTATACTGATCTTTTGTCGCAATTTCTCTTCTTGCTTTATCAAGACGTTCTTTAATAACATCTTCAGCTTCTGTTCTACGTCCACGAATACGTTTTTCTAATTCTTCCATTGAAGGTGGTACTAAGAAAATTGTAAGTGCGTCTGGTACTTTCTTCATAACCTGAAGTGCACCTTGTACTTCGATTTCTAGTACAACATTCTTACCTTCATCTAGTAGCTGATCTACATAGGCTTTAGGTGTTCCATAGTAATTACCTACAAACTGTGCGTATTCTAGTAATTCACCCTGCTCAATCTTTTTCTTAAATGTATCAACATCCACGAAGAAATAATCGATTCCTTCTCTTTCGCCAGGTCTCTTATATCGTGTAGTCATTGAAATTGAATATGCAAGGTTTAATGATTCTTCTTTAAATAGTTGTTCTCTGACTGTTCCTTTGCCTACGCCGCTAGGTCCACTCAGGATAATTAGAAGGCCTCTTTTCACTTATCTACATCCCCTTTTTAAGATATCCTACATGAATAAAACAGTGATGTCAAACACTTTTAAATATGTTATACTAAGTCGGGTGATGAATATGGCATTTGATGGAATTGTATTGTCACGTGTTACAGAATTATTAAATGAAACAATCGTGACAGGACGTATTTCAAAATTATATCAGATATCGAAATACGAATTATTAATGACTGTACGTGCACAGAATGAAAATAAGAAACTCCTTGTTTCTATTCATCCAATGTATGCCCGTGTTCAGTTAACGCAATTGAATTATCCTACACCTGATTTTCCTAACGCTTTGACTATGTTTCTAAGAAAACATATTGAAGGGTCTTTTATTGAGCGTATTGAACAGGTGGGACTTGATCGTATATTAAAGATAACTTTAAGAGGAAGAAATGAATTTAAAGATCTTGTAGAGTATCATCTCTATATAGAAATCATGGGTAAGCACTCTAACTTTATTCTTACAAATAAAGAAGATAAGATTCTTGAATGTTTAAAGCGTGTTTCTCCGAGCGATAGTATTCGTATTATGCAGCCAGGGATTACTTATACCTACCCTCCACTTCTCGATAAGAAGAATCCATTTGAGAATACCCCTGAGACAACTCAGCTTGTAAAAGAGTTTGAAGGATTCTCTAAGGACTTAGCTGAAGAAGTAGCTGTGAGAATGGAACAGGGGACTGATTTCAAAACTATTATGAATGAAATACAAAATAGTAAAGAACTCTATATCACACGAGGTGATAAAGAGAAGTATCATGTGATTCCTTTGACTTGTTTTGGAAAAAGAATTGATCACTATTCTCTTTTTGATGGATTAGATGCGTATTATCAGTTTATTGATCAGAAGGATCGTATTAAACAGCAGACTTCTGATATTCTTCATTTTATTCAGAAAGAATATACAAAAAACGTGAATAAGCTTGATAAGCTAGAAAAGACATTATTTGATTCTCATAATAGTGATGAATATCGTATTAAAGGTGATCTCTTATATGCTTCTTTACATCTTATTCAAAAAGGAATGAAGGAAGTGACTGTGGATAATTATTATGATGGAACAAAGATGACTATTGAACTTGATGAGCGTTTTGATGGAAAAACAAACGCCAACCATTATTATAATAAGTATCAGAAAGCAAAGAATTCCTTAAAGGTTCTAGAGGAACAGATTGAAAAGACGAAAGAAGAAATCAATTATTTTGATACTTTAAATACCTTGATGGATAATGCGGATTATTATGATGCCATGGAAATCAAGGAAGAGCTTGAAAACATGGGCTATATCCGTAAGAAGAATATGAAGAAGTTAAAAAAGAAAACACATCCTCATTATGATGTCTATCGTACTCGTGATGGTATTATTATTTATGTTGGTAAGAATAACTTGCAGAATGATTATCTGACATTCAAGATGGCATCACGTAATGATATGTGGTTCCATGTGAAGGATATGCCTGGTTCTCATATTATTGTGCATGCAGAAAATCTGGATGAGTATACTATGAGACTTGCTGCAAATATTGCGGCATATTTCTCTAAGGGGAAATATAGTTCAAGTGTTCCGGTGAATTATTGTTTAGTGAAGAACTTAAAAAAACCTCATACAAATAAGCCAGGTTTAGTTCTTTTAGGACATTATAAAACAATTTATATTGATCCTGACGATTCTTTCTATGATGAATTAGAGAAAGTGGAGGATGCTAGATGAAATTAATACCTTGGAAATTTAATAATGATATGGTAGAAGGCTATACAGTACCAGCTCATATTGATGGTAGGCTGTTCAATATGAGCTATAACGGCTTGGATGACAAGCAGGTGCTAGAAAACCGTAAAGAACTCGCACAAATGCTTCATACTGAGCTTGATCATATGGTTGCACCTTTACAGCGTCATACAACACATTATTTGAATGTAAATAAAAATGATGGCGGTAAAGGGATATATAGCCAAAAGGATGCCTATTTAGGTTTTGATGCATTATATACAAGAGATACAGATCTCACTCTTTTTACTTTTCATGCAGATTGCTGTCCTGTTCTTTTATATTGTGAGAACCAGCATCTAGTGGCTGCAATTCATTCAGGATGGAAAGGTACGGTTACTGAGATTGTAGGCAAGGTAACACGTCATTTAATAGAAGATGAAGGATGTGATCCTAGTCATATTTATGCTTATGTAGGACCTTCTATTGAGGCACGAAACTTTGAAGCGATGGATGATATTATTGATCGTGTTAAAAGTATGAGTTTTGATACATCTTCTTTCTATACTAAAAAAGATGAAACACATTATCTTCTTAATTCTAAAGGACTTATTAAACAGCAGTTACTTAACTGTGGTGTTTTAGAAGAACATATCGAAGTCAGTCCTTATTGTACAATGGAGAATGATGATTTATTCTTTAGTTATCGTAAAACACATACTAAAAATCGTAATATTTCTATTATCAGACTAAAAAAATAGCTGGAGAGCAATTTTTGCTTTCCAGCTTTTTCTTATTCTATTTCACCAGCAAGTACAGCCATTGTATGTGGTATTTCTTCAATAAGTTTTTCAGGGATAACTGTATAAGCCTGTTTTGCGACTTCATCTCCAGCACGTCCATGAATATAAACACCAAGTACTGCCGCTTCTAATGCTTCATAACCCTGTCCTAGAAGTGATGTAATGATTCCAGCGAGTGTATCACCCATACCACCAACCGCCATGGCTTTATTACCAGACGCAATACGATAAGATGTCTTACCATCAGTCACAATAGTATGAGGCCCTTTTAAGACAAGAATACAATGATACTTTGAGGCAAAGCTCTGTGCTGCCATCATCAAATCAGGATAATCCTCTACATGACATAAACGTTTGAATTCACCAATATGAGGCGTAAGAATAACACTACGATTCTGTTTTTCTAATAAATGCATATTCCTAGATAGAATTGTAAGTGCATCTGCATCAAGGACAAGTGGGCAGATAGAAGCTGTCATAATATCAATAACGGCTCTAAAAGCCCCCTCTTCAAGTCCTAAACCACATCCGACTAATAATGCATCATAACCATCAAAATCATCATAATGGAAAATCTGTGGTCTTGTAACTGGAATGGCTTCAGGAATATAAAGAGGTAATAGTGCTGTCACTTTTTCTGAAGTAATTGTCTTCACAATACCTGCACCAGTATAATAAGCTGCTTTAGTCGCAAGTAATGGTGCACCTGTATATTGATCACTTCCTACAATTAAACCATCTACCCCATAGATATTCTTATAACCATTATAGACTCTCTTTCTTAAATGTGCTTTCGCATATTCTTCTCCTACATATTCAAATAAGCCTGCTTCCTTGAAACAATCATTCACAGCCAATGTTTCTAAAATCACTTCACCTGTATATTCGAGTGAACGTGGATCTAAGAAGCCTTGTTTTAAAGCAGTTAAAGTAACTGTGAAATCTGCCTTTAATGCTGCTTCATACGCTTTACCTGTATTACAGTCAAGTCCTGTAGGGATGTCAATAGCCCCAACAATACCTTTATAAGTATCATTAATAGACTCAATCATAATCTTGTACATGCCTCTAGGGGCGCTATTTAATCCAAATCCAAATAATCCATCGACAATACAATCATAGTCATTCCAGTTAATTGCATTAATATTATCTTCATCTACATAAATAAGATGATTATCTTCACATTGATCACGATAATAGCGATTAGCCTGTGATACCTTGCCTATATCTCCACTGTAATAATAGTTGACTTGTTTTCCTAGTTTCTCTAGTTTTAATCCTAAAGAATAGCCATCTGCCCCATTATTACCTGGTCCTATTAAAATAGCCAACTGATTATATTTTGTGAAATGATTGAGTAATGCATCACTTGCAAGATTAACAAGCTCTTCTATTTGATAACCATGTTCTAATAAATAAGCATCATACTGCTTGAGTAAATCCTGTGTTCCTATATACATCATAAACACTCCCTTCACTCTTTTATTTTATCATAAAAAAAGAGGAAATCGAAACCGATTTCCTTAAAGATTAAACTCTTCCTCCGCCTGCATAATGAGCAGCATAATAAGATTCACCTAGAGAAGAAGTAATAACACCCTTCTTTTCATTGGCAGCATGTACGAATCTTCCTCCACCTAGATAAATACCTACGTGAGAGATACCTTTCTTATATGTATTCTTAAAGAATACAAGATCACCGGGTTTTAATGCATTTCTATCTACTCTTTGAGTTGTATTATACTGCACAGCAGCTGTACCACTTAAAGAACGTCCATTCTGTCTATATACCCATCTAGTAAAGCTTGAACAGTCAAAGACATTAGGTCCTACAGCACCCATTCTATAACGGCATCCAATCTTACCTAATGCAGTCTGAATAAGAGCTGTATTTCTCGATTTTACTTCTACAGGAATATTAACAACTGTTGTGTTACCAGTCTTATCAGTTACAGTATAAGTTGCTGTATAGCAACCTTCATTATTTACATCTACATTACCACTGATTCCAACATATTTAGTTAAATCACCATCTAAATTATCAATAGCTGAAACGATGAGTGAACGCCAGTTCACAGATGTTCCTTCAGTAATAGAAACTTTATTTGTATTCAACTTGATTTCAGGACCTTTGATATCCTTAATATTGAAAGTACATGTCTGTTTTGTTTCATTACCACTATTATCAGTTGCAATAATAGTTGCTTTCTGTTCGCTATTTAATTTCTTAGTATCAATATCACCTTTAACAGTTAATACTGGAGATGGATCAAAATTATCTGATACATCAAAATAATCAGCAGGATTGAAAGGTTCACCATAGTTTACATCAAATGACTGTGTCTTTTGAGTAAGTACTGGTGCAATAGAATCCTTTACATTAAATGAAAGTGTTTTTTCAGCTTTGTTTCCTGCATTATCTTCTACATGAGCAACAACCTTCTGTTCCCCAATAACAGCTGTATCAATACTGCCATCAAAAGTGATGAAATCACTGACGTCACCATCTACATTATCTGTCGCTTTCACATAGTCAAATAAGTTATTTGATCCATTGGCTTCTACATCTATGATATAACCGCCGTCAACGCGTGCTGAAATAACAGGTGCTTTATTATCAATAACCTGTACTTCGACTTCTTTATTAGTTGTATTCTTGAATGTATCGGTAACAGAAACTTTCACTGAATAAGTACCTAACTGTTTTGATTCATATGATCCTGATTGAATAGAAACATCCATGATATCTAAATTATCACGGTTATCTGTAATTTCAAAATCAGATGCATTTAGCTTTGTACCATAAGGAACAACAATCTTATTTGAATGAATAACAGGTGCCTGACGGTCAGCCGCAGCATAACCTACGAGGGCAAATGCAGAGATTGCAACTGCTGGCAGCAGCATTGTTTTCTGAGTTCTGATTCTCTCTACAATTGCATTAAAAGTTGTGGGGGCATTTTTAGTCATAGTTATTCTCCTTTGCTTTTCAACAAATGCGATTATAACACCATGACTTATATCTGTCTACTATTTTCTTAAGATATTCTTAAGTATTTATATTTTATGTTGTATATATCACTCTTTTTTTGATTAAGATTTTTTTAATATTTTAGAAATAGTGATGTATATATAAAAAAAGTCCTCCCTTTGGGAGGACTTATTATCCAAGATATGCTTCTCTAACACGTGGATTATTTGCAACATCTTCAGCTTTACCTGATACAGTAATATTACCTGTTTCAAGTACATAAGCATGATCTGCGATAGAAAGTGCTTTATTCGCATTCTGTTCTACAAGTAGAATAGTCATATTTTCTTTTTCATTAACTTCTTTAATGATATCAAAGATTTCATTAACAAGGATTGGAGAAAGACCCATTGATGGTTCATCTAGTAATAATAGTTTTGGTTTAGACATCAAAGCACGGCCCATAGCAAGCATCTGCTGCTCACCACCAGATAATGTACCAGCCAACTGTTTTTTTCTTTCTCTTAGACGTGGGAATAATGTATAAATATGTTCAATATCATTCTTGATGCCATCTGCATCATTACGAAGATAGGCACCCATTTCTAGGTTATCTTCTACACTCAGCTGGGCAAAGATACGACGTCCTTCAGGAACCTGTGCAAGACCTTTAGAAACAATCTTATGAGCAGGCGTCTTCATGATGTTTTCACCATTAAAGATGATTTCACCACTCTTGCCATTTAATAAGCCAGAAATAGCATGCATTGTACTTGTCTTACCCGCACCATTGGCACCGATAAGTGCAACGATTTCACCTTGTTCAACATTAAATGAAATCTTCTTAATCGCATTAATGACACCGTAGTGTACTTCAAGATCCTTAACTTCTAATAACATCTTTAGCCCTCCTCTTCATTGCCTAGGTAGGCAGCTACAACATCAGGGTTGTTTCTAATTTCTTCAGGTGTACCAAAAGCAAGTACTGTACCAAAGTTTAATACAGCAATCTTTTCACAGATTCCCATAACAAGCTTCATATCATGTTCAATAAGAAGAATTGCGACTGAGAACTTTTCTCTTACTATTTTAATAGTTTCCATTAATTCAGCTGTTTCTGTAGGGTTCATTCCTGCAGCAGGTTCATCCAGAAGCAATAGTTTAGGAGCAGTCGCTAGTGCTCTCGCAATTTCAAGCTTTCTCTGTTTACCATAAGGTAAGTTCTTTGCCTTAGATTCTGCAAATTCTTCTAGATGGAACACACGTAATAAAGATAAAGCCTCTTCCTGCATAGCTGCTTCAGCCTTCTTATATTTAGGTGTATGGAATAATGCATCAAATACTGTATATGGGTGAGAGTAATGTAATCCTACTTTTACGTTATCAATAACGCTCATTTCCTTAAATAAACGGATATTCTGGAAAGTTCTTGCAATACCTGCTTTAGTAATCTTAATAGTGTTTGCTTTTTTAATTGGCTGTCCTTCAAAAAGGATACGACCACTTGTAGGCTGATAAACACCTGTTAATAGGTTGAAGACAGTTGTTTTACCTGCACCATTTGGACCAATTAAACCAAATAACTGGTTCTTATCGATTTCAAAGTTAAATTCATCTACGGCCTTTAATCCACCAAACTGAATGCCAAGACCTTCCGCTTTTAATAATGGTGTACTCATTCTGGCTTCACCTCATCTTTCTTTTTAAAGAATGGAAGACGTCCCATAATCTGTTCGCCTTTACCTGTTCCCTTTAAAATCATAGCGGCAATTAATACAATTGCGTATAACAACATTCTGTACTGTGAGAATGAAATCAATAGTTCTGGAATTATAGTAAGAACAATAGCTGCAATAATAGAGCCCTTCAAGTTACCCATACCACCAAGTACAACCATGACTAGAATTTCAACTGATTTGTTGAAGTCAAATCCTTTAGGAAGGATAACTGTATAATAGTGAGCATATAAGCCTCCTGCTAGTCCAGCAAAAATAGCACTCACTGCAAAGGCCAATACTTTATAATAACCAACATCAATACCTGTTAGTTCTGATGCTGTTTCATCTTCACGAATTGAGATGATGGCACGTCCATGTCTAGATTTCACAATTGAATATACTACAAAGATTGTGATAATCATAGCGATAAAGACATAAACAAGATTTGTATTCATAGGAATACCAATTAACCCTTTTGCACCATTAGTGATTTCAAGGTTGTTCATAATAACACGGATGATTTCATTGAAAGCAAGAGTGATAATACAAAGATAGTCACCTTTTAATCTTAATACTGGAATACCGATAATTAAACCAATAATGCCAGCAGCAATCGCACCAATAAGTAGTGATACAATAAATGGAAGATTTAAATAAATACTAATTAAAGCGGATGTATAAGCACCTACTGACATGAAACCAGCATGTCCTAAGGTAAGCTGTCCCAAATAACCAGCTGCTAAGTTAAGTGATACAGCGAGGATAATATTAATACCACAAAGAATTAATACACCTTGCCAATAAGAGTTAATAACAGATGTAGCTGTTCCTATCATCAATACTGCAAAGATCACAATTGAAAGAATGAATGATCTGAATAGTTCGTTTTTTATTAGTTTTTCCATAGACTACACCTTCTCTCTTACATTCTTACCAAATAAGCCTGCTGGCTTAACTAATAAGACAATAATAAGAATACCAAATACAACTGCATCAGAGAAATCTGAAGAAATATAGGCAATTGTAAGTGATTCAGCAACACCAAGCATTAAACCACCAACCATAGCTCCTGGTACACTACCAATTCCACCGAGTACAGCCGCAATAAATGCTTTAATACCTAACATCAAACCGATATATGGAGTGATTAATGAATAAGCGCATCCATAAATAACGCCTGCAATAGCACCAAGACCTGAACCAATCGCAAATGTAAGAGATACTGTTGTATTTACGTTTATACCCATTAACTGGGCTGCACCCTGGTCTTCTGATACAGCACGCATTGCTTTTCCTAATTTTGTCTTATTAATAAAGAACAATAAAACAGCAGTACAAACAGCTGTTACTACTAGAGTAATAACAGTGATATATTTAATAGAAATAGCTCCAAGATTAATTGTACCTTTTGGCATGATCTGCGGGAATGTACGAGCCGCACTACCAAAGATTAATAAGAATACATTTTCTAATAAATAGCTGACACCAATGGCAGTGATCAATACTTCAAGTGAACCTTTACCTCTCAAAGGTTTATAAGCTACTTTTTCTGTTAAAACACCTAAAGCTGCAGTCACAACTATAGAAAACAAGATAGCTGGAATAGGTCCTACAAAGCCTATTGCGATTAATGCGAAATAAGCCCCTGCCATGATGATATCACCATGGGCAAAGTTGATCATTTTCGCAATACCATAAACCATTGTATAACCAATTGCAACTAAAGCATACATACTCCCAGTCGAGAGTCCGTTGATGATTTGGTTGATAAAGTTAATCATAATTACTTCTCCCCTCTAAAAATAAAAAAATAAGGAGAGATGAACTCTCCTTTATTCATCGTTATTTTGCAGTTACATACTGACCATTTTTAATAGTTACGATATTTAATTCCTTAACAGGATTGTGGTTCTTATCATAAGTGAATCCACCACAAACTGCTTCATCATCAGATACTTTGATCTTTTCTAATGCAGCATTTACCTTTTCAGGATCAGTTGATTTAGCTTTGTTGATAGCTTTCATCATAACAGTAACTGTATCATAAGCCATACCAGCGAACATACTTGGAGTTGTTCCATATTCTTTTTCGTAAGCTTTTACAAATTCATATGTAGGACCGCTAGTTGCATCTTTGTTGTAACCACTTGTGAAGAAGCAGTTTTCAAAGTCTGCAGTGTTAACACCCTTAACACCAAGAACACCATCCCAGCCATCAGCACCAAATATTGGAGCCTTAACGCCAGAGTCTCTTAACTGTTTTGTAATAGATACAACTGTTTCATAGTAATCTGGTAAGAAAACAGCATCAGGATTAGCCTGTTTGATCTTAGAAATGAATGTTGAGAAATCTTTAGTATTTGCATTGTATGCTTCATAGAATGAAACATTAACGCCCTGCTTCTTTGCTTCAGCTTTATAAGCAGCTGCAACACCTGTAGAATAATCAGATTCCTTGTTGTAAAGAACAGCTACATTCTTATAGCTATATTTCGTTTTAGACTGCTTAGCTAAGTAACTACCAGCATAAGAATCGTTTGTACAGATTCTGAATACGTTCTTATAAGCTGTTTTACCATTCATAGTGAATTTGTCACCTGAAGCAGATGGTGAAAGAATTGGTGTGTTGTTCTTGCTTGCAGCACTTGCTACTGAAAGTGCAGAACCAGTTGTTACTGGTGAAAGAACCGCAGTGACCTTATCATCATTATATAACTTGTTATAGTCATTTACGGCAGTAGTTGGATCAGCCTTATCATCATAGTAAACGCCTGTAATCTTAGTGCCATGTTTCTTGTTATAATCCTTAATAGCCATCTTCATAGCATTCTTTACAGCACTACCATACTGAGAAGCTTCACCACTTAGTGGGCCGATAAAACCAAATTTAGGTGCTTTGATATCTGTTGTAGTAGAATTCCCATTACTACAACCTACTAACATTGCTGCGACTGCACCAGCTGTCACGATTGTTTTGAATTTCATACATTATCCCTCCAATTTGTATATGCTCCTTATTATACAATCTCATTTTGGTTTGTCAATATAATATCTTCACCTTTTTTATACCAAAACAAATATTTTTGATTATATTTGCCTTTTTCCTAATTTATTGTATTGTTTTTGAAACCTCTTCAAAAACAGAATAAGCACTTGCTAATGCAAAATGAATGTTATAACCACCACAATCCCCAGTGATATCTAATATTTCACCTGTCGCATAAAGATGAGGATAGTTAATGAATTCAAAAGATTCATTAAAATTAGAAATCATCAATCCCCCAAGATCAGCCTGGGCAAATTCTTCGCCTCTTAAAGCTTTGACAGTGAATTCTAGATGTTTAAGGAAAGAGACCGGGTTCTTCTGATTTTCTACTATTGACACTAATTTTGGATGAACCAGACCATCATAAGGACCACTCATTTTTTTTAATGTACGAATAATTGAATGTAGTTCTTGATCTGTAAATTCAGGATAGAAATCACATATAATTTTATCTCCAGGACACGCATAACGGCTTAAAACCATTACTGCAATTCCACTGATGCCATAATCAGTAAAAAGAAGTTCTCCTTTTTCTTTATGTCCTTTTAAAGTAAATTCCCCTTTCATTCTGACACCCTTTAATTTCTTATAAACAGGTTCAGTCATCAACTGAGTAATAGTAGGCCTCATAGGACGATAATCCACTTCTAGAGAGTTAAAAAGCGTTCTTCTATCTTTCGTGCCAGATAACTTACCAGCAGGTGTTCCACAAGAGATAGTGACATAATCTGCCTGATAATCCTTATTGACTGCATGTATTAAATAGCCGTGCTTATTCTTTTTAATAAATAAGACTTCTTCCTCACAGATAATTTCTACACCATATTCTTCTGCTCTATTTAAGAATAATGTCTGAACAGCTTTAGCTGATTCACTATAAGGATATAAGAGATTACCCATATATTTTGTATAAAGACCAATATCCTTTAATGCTTCCACAATATCAAAGTGATGAATAATATCGCTCACCCATGGTTTGATTTCTCCATCATAATGTGACTTGTCAAGATCCTTGTTAGAAAGATTACAGCGACCATTCCCTGTCGCAAGAAGCTTCTTTAATGGCTTGTCATTAGCTTCTAGTACAGCAACATCGATATCAAGATATTTTTTTAATAAAATAGAAAGATATATACCTGATATACCTCCCCCAATAATAATCATTTTCTTTTTCATTTTTTGCACCTCGATACAATAGTAATGCATTTCTAGTGTATTTTCCAATTCTTTATTGAAATAATTAGTCTTTGTGTTTATAATGTGTAAGGAAATTTACAAGGAGGAATTAGATTATGGGTAGAGCTCATGAAGTACGTAAAGCCGCAATGGCAAAGACTGCTGCTAAGAAAACTAAACTTTATTCTTACTATGGTAAAGAAATCTATTTAGCAGCAAAGGCAGGCGGCCCTGAACCGGACGGTAATCTAAGCCTTAGAAGATTAATTGAGAAAGCAAAGAAAGATCAGGTTCCTGGAGATGTTATCAAACGTGCGATTGATAAAGTTAAGAACGGTGCTGTAGAAGATTATGAAAGCGTACAGTTTGAAGGTTTTGGTCCTTCAGGATCAACTGTTATTGTTAAATGTTTAACAGATAACATCAACCGTACTATTTCACAGGTACGTCCTGCATTCACTAAATCAAAAGCTAAGCTTGGTGCTGAAGGTTCAGTATCTTATTTATATGATGTAGAATCTGTTGTTCAGTTCAAAGGAATGGACGAAGAAACTGCAATTGATGCATTAATCGAAGGCGAAGTTGATCCTAAAGATATCGAAACTTTAGAAGATGGCAGTTTAAAGATTACTGGTGAACCAACTGATTACAATGCCATCAAGACAGCGATTGAAAATAAGCTACCTGATGTTGATTTTGATGTTGATGAAATCCAGACTAAACCACAGGAAACAGTTGAACTTGAAGGTGAAGATATGGTTTTATTTGAAAGACTAATGAATCTTCTTAATGACTGTGATGATGTTGACCAGGTTTATCACAATGTTTCTAACTATGATGATGGAGAAGAAGAATAGCGAGAGCTATTCTTTTTTTTTGTAAAAAAATACGGTTCTTAAGAACCGTATCTGTGTTATTTATGGGCAATTACATCTTCTTTAATAGCCTGGTCACTTACTGCTTTTGCAACAGTCACTGCTACACGCGCGTCAGTTGCACGAGGGATGATATAATCCTTATTTAATTCTTCATCACTTACAAGACTTGCTAAGCCCTTTGCAGCGGCTAATTTCATACCTTCAGTAATCTTGGTCGCATGAACATCTAAAGCGCCTCTAAATAAGCCTGGGAAGGCTAATACATTATTGATCTGGTTAGGGAAGTCTGAACGTCCAGTTCCTACGACTGCAGCACCTGCATCTACTGCATCATGATATTTAATTTCAGGTTCTGGATTAGCCATTGCGAATACAACAGGCTTTTCTTTCATTGACTGTACCATTTCTTTAGTAAGAAGTCCTGGAGCTGAAACCCCGATAAAGATATCTGCTTCTTTCACTGCTTCAGCCATAGTCATACGTTTATTAGATTTGTTTGTGATTTCTGTTAATTCCTGAGTTAAGAAGTCATACTTGTCATAGTCTTCTTTGATCACAATACCATTGATATTAAAGCCATAGATTTCTTTAACACCTAAATCATGAATCATATGGATAATAGAACTTCCTGCAGCACCTGTACCACTGACTACAACAGTCACGTCTTCTGGCTTCTTACCAACAACCTTTAAGGCATTGACTAAAGCAGCAGTAACGACAATAGCTGTACCATGCTGATCATCATGGAATACAGGAATATCTAATTCCTTCTTTAGTGTTCTTTCAATTTCTACGCAACGTGGTGCACTGATATCTTCTAGGTTAATACCACCAAAAGTAGGAGCAATCTGTTTACAGAACTTAATGATTTCTTGAGGATCCTTTGTATCAATACAAAGAGGAACAGCATCAATATTCGCATATTTCTTAAAAAGGATAGATTTACCTTCCATTACTGGTAGCCCTGCAGCTGGTCCAATATCACCAAGTCCTAGTACAGCAGTTCCATCACTGACTACTGCCACACTATTACCCTTCCATGTATAATCATAAACAGTTTCTGGATTATTGTGGATTTCACGGCATGGCTGAGCAACACCAGGTGTATAAGCCATAGACAAATCTTCCATTGTTTCCATAGGTACCTTCACATTGATTTCCATCTTACCATGATGTTCTTTATGAAGTGCTAATGCTTTTTCATATATACCCATAATTTTCCTCCTTATCATTTTTATACCAAAATTATACGAAGCATTTCATTTAAAGTCAACAAAAGAGCACTTACGTGCTCTTAAATGAATTATAGTGTTGTCACCATTAATTCTAGTCCACCTTCATAATGTACTAAATCAACATCAGAACAGATGATAAACTGATCACCTTTTTTAATAGGCATATCATTGACTGTACCTTCACCATCAATGACTGATACTAACTGGAATGGATCATCATTTTTAATTTCTGTACTTCCTTCAATTAAGTAATGATCAACAGTTAGGTATTCACATTTTAAATATCTAGTCTTAGAACCATGGTCTAATTTAGTATTTACAAATAATTTATTCTGTTCTAAATCAGCTGGCACCTTTGTACAGTCGATTGACTGCTGTACATGTAATTCTCTTTCTTTACCATCATCACCCTTACGATGATAATCATAAACACGATAAGTAACATCTGAAGACTGCTGTGCTTCATAGATTAATGAACCACCACAGATTGCATGTAATGTACCTGCCGGGATATAGAAGAAATCACCCTTATGGATTTTAAAACGATTGAGTAATTCATTATACTTATCTTCTTCAATATCCTTAATAAATTCTTCTTTAGTTTTAGCATAATGACCCATAACCATATCTGTACCAACATCCGCCTGTAATACATACCATGATTCAGTCTTACCTAAAGAATTTTCATGAATCTTTGCATATTCATTATCTGGATGTACCTGTACAGATAAATCCTGTTTAGCATCGATGATCTTTACAAGTAATGGGAACTGATCACCTTCTACATTACCAAATAATTCACGATGATTTTCAAACATCCATGATACTGTTTTTCCTTTATATTCACCTTCAACGATTGGGCAATCGCCACTCTTATGACCTGAGATAACCCATGCTTCTCCTGTATGATCACTAGGGATATCATAGCCATAAACATCTCTTAGCTTAGTTCCACCCCAGATTTTTTCTTTTAAAACTGGCTGGACCTTTAAAATATGTCCCATTATATATTCCTCCTATTTCATATACTCATATTCTAATATATTCATTCCTATTTTTCTAGTCTAGCGCTTACTTTGTATGTTTTTTACAATTTACCTGGATAGTTCTCCTCTGTATAAATCTTATATCCCTCTTTTTTAAGTAAGCGAACAAATATACCATCTGCATCAATAACCTTGTGAGAGAATGTACCATCATAAATATGATTGAACCCACAGCTAGGAGAACGGCTCTTTAAGATGACATATTCAATGTCATGTGCTTTTAGTATTTCAAGTGCTTTCTGTGCTCCTTCTACATATTCCTTTGTAACATTTTTTCCATTTACTGTCTGCACACATAATGGCTCTTCTGAAACTATTTCAGCAGGATCTCTAGGAATAGAAAGTCCTCCTAATACTTCAGGACAAATAAGGACTGCTTCACCTTTCTTATCAATAAGTTCTAATGCTTCTATTCTATTAGAATCGCCTCGATAAGTACAATCATAGCCACATAAGCATTTACTTATTCCAATCATCTACATACTCCTTGATATCATGCGCCTTATAAGCGATTTTAGTGGCACCTGCAGCCTTTAACTCTGCCTCTCCTCTAAATCCCCAGTCACATCCAATTGTCTTCATAGAAGCGTTAATTCCTGTTTCTATATCAACATTAGAATCACCAATAAAAACACATTCATCCTTAGTCAAACCAATATCTTTTAATGCGAGATTTAAAGAAGTGATATCAGGCTTTTTAGGATAATCTGAGCATCCCCCGTATGTAGTAATAAAACGATCGCCAAATAGCTTAGGTACAATCACTTCAGCCACTGTATGTGGTTTATTAGTAACACAAGCAAGTTTAATACCTTCTTTATGTAAATCTTCTACTAATTCCTTAATACCAGCATATGGTGCTGTATAATCAAAACAATGTTCCTTATAGTAGTCCATGAATTCTTGTAAACACTGATCAAACAAATCCTGATGATCTTCTCCAAGTGCACGTTCTACTAGTTTTAAAACACCATTACCTACATACTGTTTATAGTTTTCAATAGGATGTGGTGCTAACCCACATGCCTCCAAAGCATGATTTGTACTTACTGCGAGATCCTTTAAAGAATCAACTAATGTTCCATCTAAATCAAATATACAACCTTTTATCATAACTGCCTCCATAATTACACCCATTATAGCATTCCTACCACGCAAGTTTAAGAGTAATTCTGCAATTGTTTTCGCTTACAGAGAATGATATAATATCCTAGAATGAGGTGAAATTATGAACGGATTAAAAGAACATAAATATATGGATTTCTTAACAACTGTTGGCTATATCGTATTTGCGTTATGCTGTGTGATTGGCTTCTTTGCACATTTATATATTCTATTTGCGGTAGGCTTTGTTTTAATCTTCGTATTAAGATTAATTGGCTACTCTTTAGACCGCTTTGAAGAATATAAGCGTGGTTATTAGTCTATCTTCGACTTTTTTATTGCATGATAAAAGGATATGGGAACGCCTCCCATATCCTATTTTTTTATTCTTCTTCTGTAGCTGGTAAAGTTTCCACAACTTCATGACATCTTGGACATAATCCATCTACTAATTCGCCTTCTTCGAACCAGTTCCAGCATCTTGGACACTGAACACCATGGAATTTTTCAGCCTTGATGAAACAAGTTTCATATTCATCTTTACCTTCAGCATTTTCATCTAAAGTAACCTTTGCAACGATGAATAACTGCTTCATAGAATCTTCTAATGCAGCTAAAGACTTATATTCATCCTTAAGAGTGATAGTAAGCTTACCTTCCATGTTAGAATTGATTACTTTTTCAGCTCTTAAGTTTTCTAATGACTTCATTACATCAGTACGTAAGTTCATGAATAAGTCGAACTGTGCTTTTAATGCATCCTCATTTTCAATTTCGAACTTTTCAGGCTTAGCTTCTAGGAATACAGATTCTTCCTGTTTTGCATCACAATGGAAGTGATCATGTAATTCTTCTGCAGTGAAGACTAAGATTGGTGAGATTAACTTCATCATTGTCTTTGCATGATGATAAAGAACTGTCTGTACCTGTCTTCTTCTTGTAGAATCAGCCTTTTCGATATAAAGGATATCCTTTGTGAAGTCCATATAGAATGCACTTAGTGTATTAGTGAAATAGTTTAAGATTTCCTTATTTGCTTCTGAGAAGTTATAAGAATCCATAGACTTATGATATGCATCCATCAAGTCATTTAACTTAGCTAACATATACTGATCTACTGGTTCTAATTCATTTACTGGTAATACATCAGTATCCTTGAAATCATTTAAGTTACCAAGCAAGAAACGCATAGTATTTCTTACCTTACGATAGCTTTCAGATACTTTCTTTAAGATATCATCAGAGATACGTACATCTGACTGGAAGTCTACAGTAGTAGCCCATAATCTTAAGATATCAGCACCCCATTTGTTGATTGTCTTGATTGGATCAACAGCATTTCCACCAGACTTACTCATTTTTAATCCCTTACCATCAAGAGTGAAACCATGAGATAAAACTGTCTTATATGGTGCTTTACCATGTACTGCAGTACCAATGATTAATGAAGAATTGAACCATCCACGATACTGGTCACTACCTTCAAAGTAAAGATCAGCCGGATAACCAAGTCCTCTTTCTACTAATACACCAGTATGTGATGAACCTGAGTCAAACCATACGTCCATGATATCTTTTTCTTTCTTGAAGATACCATTTGGTGAATGTTCGTTTGTATAACCTTCTGGAAGAAGGTCCTTTTCATCTCTTTCAAACCATACGTTTGAACCGAATTCTCTAAACAATGCAGATACATGATCAAATACTTTCTGATCAATAACAGGGGTACCATCTTCACAATAGAAGATTGGAATTGGAACACCCCAAGTTCTCTGTCTTGAGATACACCAGTCTCCACGGTCTTTAATCATGTTATAGATTCTAATATGACCCCATTCATTGATCCAGTTAACGCTATCGATTTCACTTAATAATTTTTCTCTGATCTTATCGATAGAACAGAACCACTGGTCAGTTGCTCTGAAGATGA
Organism: Catenibacterium sp. UBA627; assembly: GCF_002299355.1. Taxonomy (NCBI): domain Bacteria; kingdom Bacillati; phylum Bacillota; class Erysipelotrichia; order Erysipelotrichales; family Coprobacillaceae; genus Catenibacterium; species Catenibacterium sp. UBA627. The sequence continues at coordinate 6,117 of NZ_DBPF01000122.1, read as the reverse complement.
TAGGCTTCTTAGTACGCCAGTCATGAGGGTAGCTATGTGTAATCCAAGTAAGATTTAGTAAAGCACCTAATTCTTCTAGTTTTACTGTAACAGTCTTGTTTGCATCATCAACATACTGACCTGCAAGCCATTCACCACATGATTCCATCATGCAGCCATGTTCATCAACGTTTACAAGAACTGGTAATTTATATTTCTGACAGATGTTAAAGTCGTCTACACCAAATCCACTTGCTGTATGAACGCATCCAGTACCTGAATCAGTTGTAACATGGTCACCCATGATGACTAATGATTCTCTTTCTGGATAAAGCGGATGAGTACATGTGATGTATTCTAATTCTTCACCCTTGAAACGCTTTAAAATTTCTTTTTCTTTTAATCCAAATGTTTCCCATAATGAATCAACTAATTCTTCTAAGACAACAAGATTGCCTTTTTCAGATTTAACTAATGCATAAGTGAAACGTGGGTTTAAACAGATTGCCTGGTTTCCTGGAATTGTCCAAGGAGTAGTAGTCCAGATTACAAAATAGTTATCATCACCTTCTAAGATACCTTTACCATCTTTTACCTTAAAACGTACATAGATAGTAGGTGATTTTACATCATGGTATTCTACTTCTGCTTCAGCTAATGCTGATTCAGATGAAGGTGACCAGTATACTGGCTTTAATCCTTTATAGATTAATCCATCTACAGCCATCTTCGCAAATACATCAATCTGTCTTGCTTCGAATTCCTTATTTAATGTTAAATATGGATGTTTGTAGTCGGCAAATGTTCCAACACGGATACACTGCTGCATCTGACGTTCTACCTGCTTTAATGCATATTCATAACATTTTTCTCTGAACTTTGCAGTAGACATAGATTTTCTATCTACACCCTGCTTCTGAATCGCATTTTCGATAGGTAAACCATGAGTATCCCAACCTGGAATATATGGTGTATAGAAACCTTCCATATTCTTATAACGACAAATAACGTCTTTAATAACCTTATTTAACATATGTCCAACATGCATATTACCATTTGCATATGGAGGTCCATCATGGAAAATGAAATGTTCTTTTCCTTCATTCTGCTTGATGACCTTTTCATACATGTTAGCGTTCTGCCATCTTTCTACGTAAGCTGGTTCCTTAGTAGGAAGCTTACCACGCATCTCAAAATCAGTTTTTGGCATTAAGAGTGTGCTTTTGTAATTCATATATATCCCCTTTCACAAATAAAAAAACGTCCTTCATAAAGGACGTTTGCACGCGGTACCACCTTTGTTCATATCATTCGATATGCACTTAAGATTTTAACGCAATCAACGGCATTCCCTACTTATTTCAGGATGCAGCTCCAGAGTGATTCCTGACCAATACTCCTTCACCGTTTCCACCACCCACGGCTTCTCTATAAGTTCTCTTGATCAGCGCTCTCTTTCTTCGCTTTTTTTTCTTCTTCATTAATTAAACTAAAAATTTCTGATTTGTCAATAGTTTCTAACAATTCTGTGCTGATTTTTACAATTTCAGCCCTGAAATCTTTTGCTTCATCCTTGAAACCATCCACTTCATCACTTAAACCTTTCACATAATTCATTGATTCTTTCAGAATCATATTCGCATTATGCTTTGCCTTTGTAATCAGTTCACTGGCTTCTTTTAAAGCAAGACGGGAAATCTCCTCATTGGCCTTTCGTTCAATAGATTGACGATTTACCATCGCAATATTCTCTTTTTTGATTTTTTCTAATTCTTCTTCAAGTCTTCTAATCTGCAGTGATCTATCCTGGATATTCTTTTCTAGACTCGCAATAGTTTCATCTACTTCTTCCGTATTATATCCACGAAACTGCTTATTGAACATGTATCCCATAATCGTTCCCTCATCGATAATATTGGCCTTCTATCACATAATTATCTTGCTTTGTTCTTCTATCTGTTATGAATATCTTTACTCGGCCATGATGACGCAAAGATATTATAGCGTTATTATCGCATATTTTTGAAATATCTTCAATAACTTTGTAGTTAAGCTTGACATACTGCCCATGAATAGCGTCAACTGCTTTATTGCGAGAAATACCAAATAATGCAGCTACCATCTTATCTAGACGCAAAGAAGAAACAATCAATGTTTTAGTATAAGTGTCTGCATGAATAGAGAGACGTTCTTCCATTTCCACAAGATGAATAGAAGAACGTTTAATACGTGTTAAATTCATACGAATATAATCACTGTTTTCTTTAATGCAGGCAAAAGAGAGTGGTTCTTCATTGATATCACCAATACATTGACGCTTAATGCCTAAATGCATAAGGGCCCCTAATACATCAGAATGTTTTAGTTTTCCAAATGTATCATTATAATCTACTCTAAAAACAGTCACTTTAAAATCTTCAGGTTCAAATTCATAGAAATCAGGTGCAATTAATACTCTCTTATTCTCCGCACCATCAAATCCACCATCCGCTTCTACCTTAAGTTCATGTCCAATAACACTTTCTACAATTGACTGCTGATGAGGATCAAGAAATTGTGTAAGAATCATACGCTGTGAATAAAGTGCCTGATCCTTGTAATCTAATATTTTTGAAACGAATTCTTCATCGCCTTTAAAATGTTCTAACATCTTTCATAAAAAAAGTATTAGCCTATGCTAATACTTATTCCTCCGCAGCTGCTTGTGGTTCATCATCTAGAGTGATTGAACCAGTTACGCCGATATTCTTAGGTGTACATAAGAAAATTTTAGGACCGATTACCTGAATATCACCATCAATCGCAAAAATAACACCAGTTAAGAAATCAACTACACGCTTCTGCTGTTCTTTCTGTAAACGATGTAAGTTAACTACAGCAGCCTTATTCTTCTTTAAATAACCACCAATTTCCTGAGAATCAGAATAAGCGCGTGGTTCGAATAATACAAGACTCGAGTTAGCATCAAATGGCTTCAACATCTCACTTGTCTTTTTAGTCTTATTGTTTTCAAAAATATTAGATTTTTGTTCCTGTCCGTTTTGTGCTGTATTGTAATCTTCTGTATATCCTTCTTCTTCTTCACCGAATAACCAATCTTTTACCTTATCCATACACATGTCAAACCTCCTGTCGTTTTTTTTATTATATCACATCAATTACGAGATTTGTATACATTTCTATTCTCTAACCCAAAGATACGTGCAGAATATGATCCTGGCTCCGTATCATGAAGTGCCTTTTCAAACATATTCATACGTGCATCTACATTATCAATAAGTGTTAATGCTTCTGCTTCAGGAATCTGTGGTAATATTGGAGAACCAAATTCCTGTTTGCCATGATGAGAAAGAATCATATGTTCTAGCAGATAAACTTCTTCTCCCTCAATATGTAATTCTTCAGCCATTTCTTTAACCATTGCATGACCAATAGAAATATGTCCTACAAGACTTCCTTCGATAGAATAGGCAGGGACAATAGGTCCGGTGAACTCCTTAACTTTACCGATATCATGTAAAATAACACCTGCATAGAGTAAATCAGCATCTAGATAGCTATATATTTCAATAAGCTGATCTGCAAGTTTCAACATACATAAAGTATGGTAAAGAAGACCTGATGCAAAATCATGATGATTTTTAGTTGCAGCGGGATAGTTCACAAAGGCTGTATAGTGTTTCTCAATAAGGCCATGAACAATCGCATAAAGACGAATATTATGGATTTTCTTCATGTACTTATCTAATTCCTTCTGCATCACTGCTTTTTCAACAGGAGGTTGAGGTAAAAATAAAGCCTTCTGTTCATCATTCATTTCAATAGGCTCAAGCTTAACGATTTTCATCTGTCTCATGCCCTTATAGTTGATGATATCCCCTTTTCCTCTTACAACCTGTCCTCTTTCAAATAAACGAATCTGTTCATCTGTTGCAGACCAAAGTTTTGCATCTATCGTGCCTGTCGCATCCTGCAAAACTATATTTAAATAAGACGATTTATTAGCGCCATTGGTTTTACCTACAGTCACAGAAATAATAATAGCCTCAAATCCTACAGTTTCTTTTCCTGGCTGCATTTCATTAATTTTAATCATTCAATTCACTCCATATTTCATCCATCACAATCAAGATATCTTCATAATCATACCCCTTCTGCTTAAGAAAACGGCTGATACGCATCTTTAGTTCCTGACCATGATATTTATTTTTATAACGTTTATATGTCTTTTCAAATTCCTGTCTTAATAAAGACAATGTACGTTCATGAGAAAATTCAAAGTCATAAGTACTCATAACTGATTCAATCGTACTTTGACTAAATCCTTTATTAAATAGGGTTCTCTTTATTTTTTGAATTAACCCCTGTGGAGACAGCTTACTATTGTTTGAATAAAGCTGATTCACAATATTTAAAGCATAGTCTTTTTCTTCAGTTTCGTCAAATTTTTCGATTTCTTCTTCAATAAGATGTTCAGGTATGTCTTTATTCTTTAAATCAAGAATTGCTCTTTTAAAGCCTTTTCCATTCTTCAAAGTCGCTTCAATATAGTTTTTCACATATTTTCTATCATCTATCAAATGACGATCAGTTAATAAAGCCATACATTTCATGATTTCTATCTCATTGAAGTCACCATATGTTTCTAATCTTTTGACTAAATCATGGAAACAATAATCATGATAACTAAGAAGTTTAATTGCTTTAAAATAAAGTTGTCTGACATTCTGCTTTTCTTTAAGAATATCAATCATATCATGATTGATACGTGCTCCTTTAACAAGATGGAATGATTCAACATCTTCTAAAGAACATTCAAGTGCAACTCTTCTTTTACCGCTAGTCAATTCAATAGAGACCAACTTATCATTCGGTGTTACTGAAGAGACAATGAAACAATTTTCAAAATGATCTATAGATGTATCATACACTTGCATCACTCCTTCATAGAAAGTATGAGAGTCAAATTGTTGAGCATGCTTGACTGCATACTCTTTAAAAGGCGTTAAATCCTTATGAGATAGTTCTACTACTTTTTCAATATATTCTTCTTTAGAATAGAAGAAATGACCATTTTTACCTTCTACAATAACAGGATCTAAATTCGAATCATATCTTGCTAAAACAGGTAATGAGGAAGCCATCGCTTCTATAAAGGTTAAACCTTGTGTTTCTGTTAAGGAAGCAGAGACAAAGAGATCTCCTGAATAATAGAAGTCTGGAATAACATCAGCACTTTGACATCCTGCAAAACGGATATAGTTATCCATTTCCAAATCATGTGTCAACTGCATCAGGCTATTCTTTGCAGGCCCATCGCCAATTATAAACAAGCGGATATCAGGATTTCTTTTGATAATATCAGGCATGGCCTCAATGATGAGATCTAATGACTTTTCCTCTGCGAGTCTTCCTAGAGAGATAAGATTAAAATGATTAGAAAGATGATATTCTTCTTTAATCTGTTTAGTATGTTCTTCATTATGTATTCTAAAGCGTTCTAATTCGAGTCCTGTAGGAACAATATTAATTTCTTTCTTTATTCCAATAGATTTCATCATAGAAGCAGTTTTAACACTAGGGACAATAAGAGACGTTGTATGGGTTGTATATATCTTCATCAGTTTCTTGACAATCTTCTTCGCAATTGAATCAAATGGTTCGATTCCTTTAGTGACATAGTAAGTGTAGTCATAAAGATTGGTATGAAATGTATATACTGTAGGAATATTAAGCTTATAACCACATAATCTTCCAAATAAGCCTACGCCATATTCAGTCTGCGTATGAATGATATCTGGATTAAATTCTTTAATCTGATTAAATATTTTATGATTATAAATACCTGCCATACGATATCCATAAATACTTTTAAGAGAGATTCCATTCATTCTAATTATAAATGGATCATCTTCCATATGAACACCAAGAGGAGGGATTGTAGTTATAATCAAGACTTGATGACCATGTTTCATTAATTCGTTTCTGAGTATACCAATTGATGAAACAACGCCATTAATATCAGGATAATAAGTGTCTGTAAATATCGCAATACGCATGATGAATCTCCTTTGACTTGCACTTACATTATACTGAATATAATAGAAAAATAAAACATAAAAAAAGGACCTGGCAGCT
>NZ_DBPF01000116.1:2885-4883 GCF_002299355.1 Catenibacterium sp. UBA627 | reverse complement strand
AACTTTGCGAGATTTGTTTACTTACTTGCAAGAATGGAACCTAATTCTAAAGCAACTACAGCTGAAAAAGAAGCATATAAAGAATTCTCAGATCATATGTATAAGTGGTATCGCAATGAAAAAGACTGTCGTGAATTAAAGACAGCTATTAATATATTTGTTTATTCTATAAGAGAAAGAGAGGAGTAGTTTATGAGTTTAGATCTAGATAAAGTAGAAAATACAATCAAAGAATTAAAAACAAAAAAGAATCAGAGAGGGAAACCTATTGGATTATTAACAGTTTCACAAATTAGAAACTTATTAGCTATGTCTGCAGATATACTTAATGAAGTATTAGATTACCCAGAAGAGAACTTATCTGAAGAATTATTAGATAGAGTAAGTTATCTCACAGTAAGATTCTATTATGAAGCAGGTCGAGATGAGAAAGTGAAAAGTTTTATTGAAACAGCTAAGCTTCTTCCTTTCTTAAAAGGTATTAAAACTAGAAAACAATATATTCAGTATTATCAGTATATGGAAGCATTAGTCGCATTCCATAAATATCATGGTGGAAAGGATCAGTAGGATTATGTATACAAAAATTCAGATTACAGGAACAATTGAAGTATTAACAGGAATGCATATTGGAGGATCATCAGCTTTCGCTGCAATTGGTGCAGTTGATTCTCCAGTTATTAAAGATGTGATTACAGGTTATCCAATGATTCCAGGAAGTTCATTAAAAGGAAAAATGCGTACACTTCTTGCGAAAGCATACAATGAATCAGTTGCGAATAAACCTGATCAGGATTGTGAAAGAATCAAAAGAGTATTTGGTAGTGCTGAAAAGGACAATATAAAAAAGAGTAGAATTCAGATTTCTGATATGATTCTTTCGAATGATAAAGATTTAAGAAAGAAAGGTTTAAACAGCTTAACAGAAGTTAAGTTTGAAAATACTATTAACCGTGCTACTGCAGTTGCGAATCCTAGACAGATTGAAAGAGTTGTAAGAGGTTCAGAATTTGATTTAGATATCCTTTATGAAGTAGATAACATGGAGGACTTATATGAAGATATTGAACTGATTGCAGAAGCTTTCAAGATGCTTCAGTATGATTATTTAGGCGGTAGTGGTTCTAGAGGATATGGTAAAGTGAAATTCACTGATTTATATGCAGAAACAGTAATTGGTCAATTAGATAAGAGTGTAGAAGATAAAATCAATGATATTTTAAGTAAAGTATCTCAATAATGAAAGGTGGTAGGCACCATGAACTATAAGATTTATAAAATGATTTTTACACAGGGTGTACATTTTGGTGATCACTCTTTAGAAAAGTCAGAAATCACTTTTCAGGCAGATACTCTCTTTTCTGCTTTATGTATAGAAGCACTTAAGATTGATAAGTTAGATGTATTATTAAATAGTGTTAAAGAGAATCATTTGGTATTCTCTGATGCATTTCCTTATATGAATCAGGAGTTCTTTATTCCTAAACCAATGAAGAAGATTGAACAGGTGATTCAAAGTGAAGATATGACAATACGTAAGAAGTTTAAGAAACTAGAATATGTACAAGTTTCTTTATTAGATCAGTATCTTAAAGGACAATATCCTATTGATAAAGGTTCTGATATAAAGAAATTAGGTGTACATGCTTTAAAAACATCTGCCTCAATTAGAGGAAATGAAGAAGCACTTCCTTATCGTGTAGGTATTTATCGCTTTGAAGAGCACAATGGTTTATATATTGTTGTAGGCTATGATTCTAAAGAAGCACTTCATTTATTTGATGAATTATTCAAGATGTTAAGTTTATCAGGTATTGGTGGAAAGAAGAATTCTGGTTTAGGACACTTCAGATATAATACAGTAGAATTACCAAAAGAATTAAATAAACGTTTGAATACAAAAGGTGAAGTCATGACTCTCTCTGTATCTCTTCCTACAGATAAGGAATTAGAAGATGTTTTAGATGATTCGCGTTATTTACTTGTAAAAAGAAGTGG
>NZ_DBPF01000116.1:2578-2728 GCF_002299355.1 Catenibacterium sp. UBA627 | reverse complement strand
TATTTATGGGGGTAGAAGTATGAAGAACTATTTAAAGTCTTATCGTATACATTTAAAAGTATTAGGCCCTGTATTTATTGGGAGTGGGAAAGAGTTATCTAAGAAGGAATACTTGTTCTATAAGAATAATCAGATTGCAGTCATTGATAT
>NZ_DBPF01000116.1:2028-2507 GCF_002299355.1 Catenibacterium sp. UBA627 | reverse complement strand
GCTTTTATGTTAGATGAACATGAACATCTAGGTTCTTGGATAAGAAAGAATAATGTTAATAATTCTATTGTTGATAGATGTATTAAGTATACCTTGGATAAAGGGGATATCGAAGAAACGAAAAGAAGAAATGTCATGTTGGAGTTTGTAAAGGATCCTTATGGAAACCCTTATGTTCCTGGTAGTTCTCTTAAAGGCATGTTTAGAACAATCTTTCTTGCAGATAGATTAATTAATCATTCAAAGGATTATACGATTCAAAGAAAACAGTTCAAAGAGAAAGTCTTTGAAAGAGAAACCAACAAGAAGAGATATTTATCTAGAAATATACAGGATATTGAAGCAAAAACCTTTAGAACATTACATAGACCTGATACAAGGGTTGATGATGCAGTCAATGATATAATGGCTGGATTTATTGTGAGTGATAGTGAACCATTATCAGTAGAAGATCTCACTTTAGCTCAGAAAGTAGATGT